>JAYTZE010000175.1:0-4006 GCA_043742385.1 Ilumatobacteraceae bacterium | reverse complement strand
CCCAACCGGTGCGGCGAAACAGCAGGATGCTGAGCTCGGGCTCCATGATCAGTTCGAGGTGAGCGGCGTCGTCGATCAGCCTGGCTCCCTGACGAGTGACGTCGAGGGCGATCTCGATCGCATCGCGATAGGCCTCGGTGCCGTGCGTTGCCAGGCTGAACCAGAACGGAAGGCCGCGGGCCCGGCGCGAGAGATGATGGGCGAAGTCGCTGGGATTCCACTCGTGGTCGTCGATGCCGTCGCCGGTGTGCAACACGTCGAGATACTCGGCGTGTTGGGTGTGCGCTGCCCGCCCGACGTTGGGGTCGCGATACACCAGCGCGCAACAGTCGAACGGCGCGAACAGCCACTTGTGCGGATCCACGATGAAGCTGTCGGCGTGCTCGATTCCGCTGTAGCGATCGCGCACGCTGGGTGCGGCCAGTCCCGCGCCGCCGTAGGCACCGTCGACGTGCATCCACACATCGAGCTCGGCACAGACCTCGGCAACGCCGGCCAGGTCGTCGATCACACCGGCGTTGGTGGTCCCAGCCGTCGACACGATGGCGAAGACGCGGTCTCGATCATCCTGCGACAGTTGAGCCATCGTGTTACGCAGTGCAGCACCCCACATGCGACCGTGCTCATCGGCAGGCACCAGCACGACGTCGGCATCGATCGCCCTGGCCGCCGAGCCAACACTGCTGTGCGCACCCTTGCCGGTCAGCAGTAGGCCACGAGTTCGGTCGTGCACGCCTGCAGCGCGGTGACGCCACCCGAAGCGTGCCGCGATCAAGGCACTGAGGTTGCCCGCGGTGCCGCCGGTGACGAACACTCCGCCCGCTGACGCCGGAAAGCCGAGCAGATCGGCGATGTAGCGCAGCGCTTCGTTCTCGGCATAGACCGCTCCGCCTCCCTCGAGCCACGACCCGCCGTAGATGCTCGAGGCACCCACCACCAGATCGAACAGAATCGCTGCCTCCGTCGGCGCTGCGGGCACGAACGACAAGAACCGGGGATGATCGATCGAGATACTTGCCGGGCCCAGTACGTCGGCGAAGATACGCAGCGCTTCCAGTCCACCGATGCCCTTGGCGGTCACGGTCTGACCGACCATCGCGCGCAACTCGGCAGCGGGGCGGGTCTTGTCGAGTGGTGGCGGATCCAGGCGCATGCGCTCGACCGCGTAGCGCACGACAGCCTGCGTCAACACTTCGGTCGACCGGTCGTGGCGATGCATGGTCACACGTTGAGATCGAGCAGCTCGCTGCCCTCGTGGCGGACCTCGGCATCGTTGTTGAGGACCACGCCCAGCACCACCGCAATGGCTGCGCTGCCCATGCACACCAGCACCGGGAGCGCCAGCAGCACGACGACGATTGCGATTGCGCCAGGCACGGCGTCACCCTACTGGCTTGTACGCCCAGGCCTCAATCTCCACTGCCGCGCCCGCCGGAAGCGCCGCGACACCGATGGTGCTGCGTGCCGGACGATGGTCGCCCAAGCCGGCGACGTAGGCATCGTTGAAGGTTGCGAAGGTGTCCATATCGGTCAGGAAGCACAGCGTCTTGGCGATGTCCGACAACTCGGCCCCAACGCTGGCCAGCTGCGCCTTCAGGTTCTCCATGGCCTTCGCTGTTTGGGCGGCGACGCCGCCGGCGACGATCGTTCCGTCCTGCATTCCGAGTTGGCCGCTGACGATGATCCAATCACCAGCGCGGACGACGGGGGTGTACGGGCCAAGTGATTTGCTCATGTGCGCATCGTAGGCGCGACTTCTACACTGGTGACGATGTCGATATCGCGCCGCCACCTCCTTGCCGGTGCCGGTGCCGGTGCGCTGGTGGTCGTCGCCGGGTGTGGTGACGATTCCTCTCCGGCTTCTGGGACTTCCGCCGATACGGCCGGCGGAAGCGAGCCCGATCCGGGTACGACGGGGTTCAGCATTGCCCAGCGCTATCCCAGCAACACGTTCGTGCCCGGCCCAGTGCGCCTGCCGATCTCACTCGCCAGCAAAGGCAGCCTCCTCACGACCGGGCCGGCGGTGCTCAACGGGCATGTGCTCGATAGCAACGACCAGCAGATCGTCACTGTCAGCGCGCCGATCCACGCAACCGACCTGGTCATTCCGTACTGGGCAGTCAACGTGCAAATCGACCAGCCGGGCATCTACACCCTGCGGCTGGATGGTGACGACGGCTTCGGCGCGGCATTCATGGTCACCGATCCTTCCGCCGTCGTCGTGCCGTACATCGGGTCGCTGCTGCCACCGTTCGAGACGCCGACGGTCGACGATCACCGTGGTGTCGAGCCCTATTGCTCGTTGACCCCCAACCCGTGCCCGCTGCACGACATCACGCTGACCCAGGCGATGACATCGGGCAAGCCCGTGGGGTACATGATCGGTACGCCGGCGCACTGCCAGACCGGCACGTGCGCGCCCGGACTGGAGTTCTTGGTCAAGGCCCATGATCGGCTCGGCGATGCGATCGCGATGGTGCACGCCGACGTCTATGCCGACGACGCGGCCACCACCATTGCGCCCGCGGTCAATGCCCTAGGCCTCGACTACGAGCCGGTGCTCTACCTCTGCGGAACCGACGGCATCGTGAAAGACCGGATCGACGTCGTGTGGGATCAGAGTGAGCTCGACGAGCGGCTCGATGCGTTTCTGGCCTAAGGCCTCAGCTGAAGCTTGAACCACAGCCGCACGTGCGGCTGGCGTTGGGGTTGTTGATCGAGAACCCGGCCTGATTGAGGCCATCTTTGTAGTCGAGCGTGGCGCCCTCGAGCATTTGCGCGGATGCTGAGTCGACGACGACGTTCACCGTCGCGCCGGGATTTCCAAACGTGGCCTTCTCGTCGTCGGCCGCCACATCACCATCGAAGAACATCTCGTACGAGAATCCACTGCATCCGCCAGGACGCACGGCGACGCGCAATGCCAGTTCGAGGTCGCCCTCGGCCTCGAGCAATTCCTTGACCTTGACGGCTGCGGTATCGGTGAGCGTGATCACGGTATTGGCTCCTCCTACGGTTAGAAGCATTGTAACGAGCTGCAACCGTAGAATCGATGCCATGATTCCCAACTCGCCCGATGTGGAGACAGTCACAGCACTGTTGCGCTCGGTGATCGACCCCGAACTGGGCGCCGACATCGTCACGCTCGGCATGGTTCCGTCGGTTGATGTGACCCACGATGGCGTGGTCACCATCGGCGTCAAATTGACGATTGGCGGCTGTCCGCTGCGCGCTCAGATCAAGAAAGACATCGAGACCAGGGTCGCGGTACACCCAGGTGTCACCAAGGTGAAGATCGACTGGGGCGAGATGACCAGCGAAGAGCGTTCCGATGTCATGCTCAAGGCGCGCTGGAACGCTCGCGAGAACGCTCCCAACACCGAAGTGTCTGCATCGACGCGGATCCTTGCCATTGCCAGCGGCAAAGGTGGCGTCGGCAAATCGTCGGTCACCGTCAACCTCGCCGCAGCAATCGCCGCCGAGGGCTTCACCGTTGGGGTGCTCGACGCAGACATCTGGGGATTCTCGGTACCACGCCTGCTCGGCATCGACGATCGACTCGAGGCTGCGGCCGTCGATGGCCGTGACAAACCAATGATCATCCCGCGCACGCTGCCGATTGGCAGCGGAATGTTGAAGGTCGTCAGCACCGGCTTCCTCGTGGACGAAGACACGGCGTTGATGTGGCGAGGTCTCATGCTCAACAAGGCCGTCGAGCAGTTCCTTCGCGACGTTCACTGGGGCGAGCTCGACTATCTGTTCATCGACATGCCACCAGGCACAGGCGATGTGCAGATGGGGTTGGCGCGGATGTTGCCGCGCACCGATCTGCTGATCATCACGACACCGGCCGTTGCCGCCCAAAAGGTCGCGGCGCGGGCCGCCGACATGGCGAGGCGCAGCTTCTTGCGGGTGTGCGGCGTGATCGAGAACATGTCGTCGTTCACGTGCGAGCACGGCGTCGAGTACGCCCTGTTCGGTACGGGTGGGGGCCAAGTGCTTGCGG
>JAYTZE010000174.1:0-4008 GCA_043742385.1 Ilumatobacteraceae bacterium | reverse complement strand
AGCGCTTCGGCGACGTCCTCGCCGAACCCGACGAAGGAGAGCATCCATGACCGTGACCGACGTCCGCAAGGACCCGACCGCCCTCACCATGACGGTCGCCAGCGAGTGGGATGCTCCGATCGCCCGCGTCTGGCAGCTGTGGGCTGACCCACGCAAGTTGGAGCGCTGGTGGGGCCCGCCAACGTACCCGGCGACGGTCGTCGAGCACGACCTGCGCCCGGGCGGCACGGTGAGCTATTTCATGACCAGCCCCGAGGGCGAGCAGCTCTACGGATGGTGGAAGGTCGTCGCCGTCGAGGAACCACACCGCCTCGACCTCGAAGACGGCTTCGCCGACACCGAGGGCAACCCGAACGACGAGATGCCGACGACGCAGTTCACCGTCACCTTCGTCGAGCTGTCCAGTGGTGCAACGCGCATGCTCATCGAGTCGCGGTTCCCATCTCGCGAGGCGATGGACCAGCTGATCGAGATGGGCATGGAGGAGGGACTCGCCGGCGCCATGGGCCAGATCGACGCCATCCTCGCCACCGCCTGACCGTTGCCCCCGGCCAGGGTGAGACAGGAGCCCTCGGGAGTGACAGAATCACGGCCACGACTCACAGGGGGGTAGTTCATGGCGATGGATTTGGTCATCGAGGTCGACAATCGGCCCGGCTCGCTTGCCAAGATCGCGGCAGCGATCAGCGATGCGGGCGTCAACCTTGCCGCGGCGACCTGCGTCGGGATGGGTGACCGCGCCGAGTTGCACATCCTCGTGCCATATGCCGAAGCCGCGCGCCACGCGTTGGCAATCACTCACCAAGCAGTCGTCACGCGCGAACGCGAGGTGGTGGTGGTCGAGGTGGAAGACCGTCCTGGCGCGTTGGCTGATCTCGCCAGAATTGTTGCCGAAGCTGGGGTCGACCTCGACCTGGTCTACGTCGCGACGAACAACCGTGTGGTGTTCGGGTCGCAAGATCTCGATGGCTTGAAGGCTGCGCTCGGTCAGAAGCACTGAACGAGCACTGAACGAGCATCGGACCGCGTGCCGGAGTTGTGATGGTGGCGAAACGGATCATCTCGGTTGTCGGCTGCCACGCGGAAGGTGAGCAAGGCGACGTGATCACCGGCGGGGTGCTTCCGCCGGCCGGAGCCACGATGATGAGCAAGAAGCTCGCGTTCGAACGCGATCACGACGACATCCGGCGGCTGCTGATCTGTGAACCGCGCGGTTCGGTTGCCCGCCACGTCAATCTGATCGTGCCATCAACACGCGACGATTGTGCGGCCGGCGCGATCGTGATGGAGCCGACCGAGTATCCGCCAATGTCGGGCTCGAACACGATGTGCATCGTCACCGTGTTGTTGGAGACGGGGGTGATTCCGATGGTCGAACCGCAGACCCGGTTCCGTCTCGACATGCCGGCAGGGCCCGTCGACATCGTCGCGGAGTGCAGTGCCGGCAAATGTGTGTCGGTCACGTTGAAGAATGTGCCGGCGTTCGCCTTCGCACTCGATGCCGTGCTGGAGTTAGCGGGACACGGCTCCCTCACCATCGACATTGCCTACGGTGGCATGATCTTCGCCATTGTCGACGCCGCCGCGTTGGGCTTCGAGATCGTGCCCGACGAAGCACGCGACCTCGCCGTGTTGGGCGAGAGGATCCGTATCGCGGCCCGCGAACAGCATCCCGTCACCCACCCAGAACTACCGGATATCAAGAACGTATCGATCGTGCAATTTGGCGGACCGCTGACGCACGACGGCAACCGAGTCAGCGCGCGCAACACTTGCATCGTCTCGCCCGGCCGCTCCGATCGCTCGCCAACGGGAACCGGCACCACAGCGCGCATGGCCGTGCTGCATGCGCGGGGTGTGTTGCCGGTCGGTGGCGGACTGACGCACTCGTCGATCATCGGATCGGAGTTCCACGGCACGATCGTCGGCGAAACGTCGGTTGGGTCCTTCCCGGCGATCGAGGCGACGATTCGCGGCAGGGCATGGATCACCGGCCTGCATCACTACTTCGTCGATGCCGGTGATCCATGGCCCAGCGGTTATGTGCTCTCCGACACGTGGGGTACTTCGACATCGGTGGCACAGCAGTAACGCGGTTGGCTAGGGCTGTCGACCCGTCCAGGCCACGAGCTGATCGATCAACGGCGCATCGCTGCTGACGGCGACGGCATTGGCGAATGGTGCGTCGAACTGGAGGTTGGCCGGAGCCGTGGCCCTGAATGCGTCCCACATCGGTGTGCGGTCGGCCATTGGCAGATCACGGCGTATGGTGTCGAGCGCCAACTGGCACACATCATCCTCCCACCGGGGTTGCTGACCGGTGGCCTTCGCCAGATCCCAGGTATGGGTCGTGATTTCGCTGACGTACATCGCCAATACCTCTGCGCCCGTCATGGTCGCCCACGGCAGCACGACGGTGCTGGCGAGCAGGGCGTCGTCGGACCACACGTCGTCGACGGCGTCGGCCGCGTTCAACCAATCGGCTGCCCAGTCGATGTGCTCGACCGCCGGGTCACCGAGCGAGCCCGGAGCGAACGCTTCCTCGCCTCGACCGATCGTGGCGACTCGGTACAGCACGAAAACGAGGTGGTCGAGGAGTTCTTTCACGTTGTACTCGTGGCATGGCGACGCTGAGTCGAGGTGTTCCGGGCGCACGCCGGCGATGATCGGGGTGGCGATGTCGACGGCCGCGACGAACTGAGGCCGTGGGTCGTTGGCGGCGGTCGTACCGGGGGTGGGAAGCGTTTCTGTGTTCATGTGAGCAGTATGTGCTCTAAAATAGGTCACCTTCTGTCCTGTTTGTATGGAAAGATTTTCGTATGCGTGCCGACCGTCTCGTGGCCATCCTGCTGATGCTGCAGACCAGGGGTCAGGTCACCGCTGCCGAGGTCGCAACCGAACTGGAGATCTCCGAACGCACCGCCCGCCGCGACCTGGATTCATTGGGAGTTGCCGGACTGCCGGTGTACTCGATGCAAGGCCGCAACGGTGGTTGGCGACTGCTCGGCGATGGTCGAACTGATCTCAGTGGTCTGACTTCAGCCGAGACCCAGGCGCTGTTCTTGCTGGCCGGGCCGAGGGCGACGACGCCCGAGCTGCGAGCGGCGTTGCGCAAGCTGGTGCGGGCCCTTCCCGAGCCGTTCCGCGAGCGTGCCGAGGCCGCTTCGGCAGCCGTGGTGCACGACGCCACGAGTTGGAGCGGCGCGGGCGTCGAGCGACCGACACCGGTGCACCTCGATGCCGTGCAAGGCGCCGTGATCGCCGGTCGTCAGATCGTGCTCGGATACATCGCCCGCGCAGGCTTGCCCACGACTCGCACGGTGCACCCTCTCGGACTGGCCACCAAGAGCGGGTCGTGGTACCTCGTCGCCGAGACCGAGGCCGGTCGGCGCACCTTCCGAGTCGACCGTATTCAATCGGTCGAGATCACCAACGACCCGGTGATACGGCCAGAGGGTTTCGAGCTCGCCGACGCCTGGCAGATGATCACCACCGAGGTCGAGCACGTGCGCACTCCGATCGTGGTGCGGGCTCTCGTCGATCCGCAATCCATGTCGTGGTTGCGGCACACATTAGGTACTCGGCTGCGCATCGGCATGGCGATCGATGGCGGTCGTGTCGAAGTCGAGATCCGCAGTCACAGTGAGTATTCGGTGGCCGGCGAGATCGCAGGCTTCGGAGGCTTCGTCGAGGTGCTCGAACCGGCAAGTGTGCGCAGTCGGTTGGCAGCGATCGCCGCCGAGCTCAGTTCGCTCTATGCCGATACAGCGGCGTCGGCGAACTCGGACATCGAGGTGAATCGCCACGTCGGCGACACCTCGCCAGACGGCGTGGCCGTCGCCCCGGTACCGCCCAGTTGGTGACGACGGTGGATCCACACCGACTGCAACCCCAGCGCAGCGGCGGGCTCGTGATCGTGGAACAGGCTTTCGGCGACGTGCACGAGCCGATCGCGGGCGACGACCAGGCGTGAGATCTCCTCCAAAAGTCGGTCGAAGTGGCCTCGGC
>JAYTZE010000173.1:0-1946 GCA_043742385.1 Ilumatobacteraceae bacterium | reverse complement strand
GACGCCGAACGAGAACGGCTCGCCCGATGGACGTCGGCGCGGGTGCTCGCTGCGGCAGGCGAACTACCCACCTACGTGGCGTGCGACGACGAGCGGGTTGCCACGTGGGCAACCGAACACGGCGCGTCGGTGCTGTGGCATCCGGGCGTCGGCCTGAATGCCGCAGTCAACAACAGTATCGCCGAACTGCGTGACGCCGGGGTGACCGACGTGGTCGTCGCCCACGGTGATCTGCCTCGTGCACACTCGCTGGCAACGCTCGCTGAACCCGGCACGCTGACCCTCGTCCCCGACCGCCGCGACGACGGCACCAACGTCATCGCTGTGCCCACCGACATGCCATTCCTGTTCGCGTACGGTGCTGGCTCATTCCGACGCCATCTCCAGTCGGCGATCGCTGCCGGACTCTCGGTACGCGTGCGTCGCGACCCGTTGCTGGCCCTCGACATCGACACACCATCCGATCTCACCCACCCACTCGTTCAGGAAGTGCTGCCAACATGGCTGCAAACGAACCCGGCCAACCTGCACTAGCGAGCGGAGCGTTTTCGCACAACCTCGCCGTGCCCGCCACGGCGCTGGCGATCGGCGCGCATCCCGACGACGTCGAGTTCGGTTGCGGGGCGACACTCGCCAAGTGGGCCGGGGCCGGCTGCGTGGTGCACCACCTGATCTGCACGGACGGATCCAAGGGCACATGGAATCCCGACGCCGACCTCGTTGCACTCACTGCTGTGCGTCAACGCGAACAGGGTGAAGCGGCGCGGCGGTTGAGTGGCGCGAACGCCGGTTTGGTCCTGTTCCTCGATCACGTCGACGGCGAACTCGACAGCAATCTTGCAGTGCGGGGCGAGGTGGCCGGAGTGATCCGCGAGCTGCGCCCCGAGGTCGTGCTGGGACATGATCCATGGAAGCGCTATCGCCTGCATCCCGATCATCGCCACGCCGGGTTGCTGGCCTGCGAAGGCATCGTCGCTGCCCGCGACCCGCACTTCTATCGCAAGCAGGGTTTGGCTCCGCATCGACCACAGGCGCTGATGCTGTTCGAAGCCGACGAGCCCGACCATGTCGAAGATGTCGGCTGTCACGACGGCGACCATGTCGCCCGCAAACTCGACGCCCTCGAGGCTCATGCCAGCCAGTTCGAGAGCACGATGAAAGCGGTCGACGATGATCAACTGCTTGCGTTTCGCAGCCGTGTCACAGCGCGTCTGACCGAACTCGGCGCGCCGTTCGACTACGCCGCCGCCGAGGTCTTCAAGTTGATCACTGATCTGTGACTACGAGTCGAGAACGGCGAACTGACCCGGCTGACGACCGGTGCCTGCGCCACCGGCGAACGTCTGAGCAATCGCCATCCACTCCGCCGCTGCATCGCCGCTGACACTGAGCCGGGTATCGGCGAGGTGGCGGCGTTGGGTGACCACGAGGCAGAAGTCGAGCGCCGAGCCTGAAATGGTATCATCTGATGACTCGCCCCAGCTCCACTGAACGCCGCGGGGGCCGGTGAGCCGCACTGTGACGTCGACGGTCGGCAGCGTGATGCCGTGGATCGCATAGCTGTACGGCCGGGCGCGCACGCCGAGGTGGGCGACGTGACGTAGTCGCGCGCTCGGACGACGAACGATGCCGAGCGCGTCGGCGACGTCTTGACCGTGTGCCCAGGTTTCCATCAGCCGCGCCGTGATGAACGAACGTGCCGCCATGGGCGGGCCGTACCACGGCACCCGCGCGGCCGGATCCACCACCGACGCGACGTCGATCAACGTCCGCCGATCGTCGCGCCATCGCTGCAGGAGCTCGGCTGGCTCGATTGACCGGCCGGGAGCGATCGAAGCATCCGTCCCACCGTTGGCGACGAGCCACTGCGTGTCATCTGCGAACGCGGCGGGGTCAGTGAGCGCCATCACGGCGCGCTGATCGAAGAACCACAGATGACTGAGCTG
>JAYTZE010000172.1:0-7876 GCA_043742385.1 Ilumatobacteraceae bacterium | reverse complement strand
TGTCGACGGGGAACGCTCGCAGATGCTGCAACGATCGGTACCCGGCGCCGAAGTCGTCGAGGGCGATGCGCACCCCATGCGTACGCAACTCGCACAGCGTGATCGCCGCGGAATCGATGTCACTGATCACAGCCGACTCGGTCAGCTCGAGTATCAATCGCGTCGGGGCAAGGCCCGCGCTCTCGAGCGCACGCTGCACGTCGTCGACCAGGCCCGGATCGCGCAACTGCACTGCCGACACATTGACGGCGATCTCCAATCCGTCGGGCCGAGGGTCGAGCTCGACCGCACGACGGCATGCCTCCATCAGCACCCAGCGACCAATGGGAACGATCAACTCGGTCTCTTCGGCCAGCGGGATGAACTGCATTGGCTCGACGCGTCCGCGGCGAGGGTGCTCCCATCGCAGCAGCGCCTCGACACCGACGGGCCGACCGGAGTCGACCTCGATGATCGGTTGGTAGTGCAGCACGAACTCGTTGCGCACCAATGCCTCGGCCAAATCGACGCGCATCTCCAAACGATCGATCATGTCTTGACGCATGCCCGGCTGGAAGACCTCGTGATGACCCTTGCCTGATTGCTTGGCCAGGTACATGGCAATGTCAGCATCGCGCAGCAGCGCCTCGACCGAACTGTCGTGGCTGCTGTGGGCGATACCGACCGAGACGTTGGAGTGCACGGTGTGCACGGTAGGACCGGCAGGAAGCGCGATGGGCTGGCGGATTGCCGACAATGCCCGCATCGCAACCGCGCCTCCGGTGGCAACATCAGGTCCGCACACCAGCATGGCGAACTCGTCGCCACCGAGACGGGCAACCGCATCACCGGGGCGGAGCAGACCCGATAGCCGCTCGCCGACCACCTGCAGCACCACATCGCCTGCCGGATGGCCGAGACTGTCGTTGACCAGCTTGAAATCGTCGAGATCGAGGCACAACACGGCGACAGGCACCCCACTCGACAACGCCCGCTCGACCTGCTCGCTGAACAGCGTGCGGTTGCCAAGGCTGGTCAGCGCGTCGTGCGTGGCCTCGTGCAGCAGCAACGTGCGGCTCGATTCCAACTCCCTGGCCATCACCACGAGGCGAAGGACCACGAGGCCGAACAACACCACGGTTCCACCGAGCAGCACGGGCAGTTGCAGGCTCGCACCGGCTGCCGAACGGGCGGCGATGGTCAACGGCGCGGCCATCGTCACCAATGACAGCAGAATGATTCGGCGCGGGGAAAGACTCGGCGTCGACCGGCTGGGCGCGGCGGCGATCTCGCCCACACGAGGATGCAGCAACACCGCAACGATCAAGGCATAGCTGATCCACCACCCGAAGTCGATGGGGTCGCGTTCGGTGTAGACCCCGTAGAGCGATTGATAGAGGTAGCCGAGATCGGAGACCAGCAAGGCGACCAAGGCAACGGCCACGATCCAATACGGTGCCTGCCGCCGCACTTGGCGCACAGCCAACTGCGCGCCGATCGCGATCAGCAGCAGGTCCCCCGCTGGGTACGCAACGCTGATCAAGCGTTCGAAGACTGGGAGGGTGTTGTCCAGCGCCGTCGGTGCGACGAAGAAGACCCACAGCAGCACACCCATGCTGGTGGCGACGATGAACCCGTCGATCACGCCGCCGGCGTCGCGTGACGTGCCGCGAGAACGCAGCAACATGACGAGGCCAACGGCGATGAACGGATACCCGGCGACGTAGAAGATGTCGCCGACATTCGGGTAGGCGTCACTGTGGAAGACGTGCTCGAGCAACGCAAAGAACACGTCACCGATCAAGAAACATGCCTGCCCGCCAAGGATCACGGTCCACGCGACACGATGCCGATCCAGTCGCGAGACGGCAACGAAGCCGAACGCCAGCATGCCTGCGACGAAGACGTCCCAGTACACGGCGGCTGCAGTGCCCTCGACGACGAAGAAGTAGATGGCGGCGCCAGCGAGGGCGAACGCCAGGAACGCCCGCACGCGACTTGTCGTTGGCCCGCTAGTTCTCACAACGAGCTATCGGTCGATCAGGACGTACCCTTGAATTGGGACCCGTTATTGTCGGGTCTCAGCAACTCTCAGCAGGTCCCGGCTGGTTCTCAGCTGCCAGCTTGCCACTTGGCGAGCGCGGCGGCGCTTCGCTCGCGCAACGTCTGCGGCACCAACAACGTGTACGGCGACTCGGCGGCGCCACCAGTGTCGCTCGCCGCGCCGCCCGCGGGGGCGGCTTGCTCGGCGGGAGCGTCGAACGTGGGTATCTCCATGCCCGGCTTCCAGTACTGGTACATGTTGCGCACGACATCGCCGAGGCCGTCCGCGGTGGAACCCTCGGTGATGTCGACCGAGATGATGTTGCCGTAGATGTAGACCGATTCGACCTTGCCGGTCGACAGGAGTTGGCGGGCAAGGGCGGCCGCAGGACGCGGCCCGACGGCGTCGAGCACCGACGTGAACCGCTCGTGCCCCATCCCCGTGAGACTGCGATTGGTTTCGAACCTCAGCACGCCCGGGCGGGGGCTGGGCTTCTCGACGACGGAAACCTGTTGACCCATGGGTCCCGACCATAGCGGTCTCTCGGGCCTACGCTCACCTTTCAATGCAGACGACTCACACGTTCGACGACGCGACTGTGACGTGGATCGATGTCGTTGACCCGACCGTCGAGGAGTTGGAAGAGCTAGCCGCTCAGTACGGCCTGGCCAGCCGCACGTTCGACGAGGCGCACCGGCGCGCTGCTCGTCCAACCATGCACCGCTTCGACGACCATGTGTACGTCGTTGCCTTCTCCGGTTCGCTCGCCGAGATCGACATGTACCTCGGGCCAACGTGGTTGATCACCGTGCGCCGACACGATCCCGATGGCAGGGAGTGGGATCCGCAACCGGTTCTCGATCTGTGCGCGCGTCACAACCACGCCACCACAACGTCGGGTCAACTGTTTGCCACCCTGCTCGACGAGTTGATCGACGGTTACTTCGACACCACCGATGTCTTGGAAGACAAGTTGGAAGTGATCGAGGACAGCATCTTCAGCGAGGGAGAACGCACAGAGCAGAGCATGCAGCATGACCTCTTCGCTCTCCGTCGCGAGTTGCTGCAACTGCGTCGAGCGGTGGTGCCGTTGCGCGAGGTGCTGTCGGCGATCCTGCGGCGCGAGGTGCAGTGGATCGACGGTGACGCATTGGTCACGTGTCGCGACGCCTTCGACAAACTGCTGCGGGCCGTCGACCTGGTCGACGAGCAACGTGAACTCGTCGGCAACGCTGTCGAGGCCCACCTGGCGGTGATGAGCAACCAGATGAACCTGGTGATGAAGAAGCTCACCGCATGGGGTTCGATCGTGTTCGGGGCCACACTGATTGCCGGAATCTACGGGATGAACTTCGCCCATATGCCCGAGCTCGATTGGACACTCGGCTACCCGATGGCTCTGGGGATGATGGTGGTGTTGAGCGTCGGCTTGTACCGCATGTTCCGCGGTCGTGACTGGCTGTGAGTGCTCAGCCCCAGCGGATGTGCACGTTGTCGCGCAACAGGTCGATCACGCTTGAGTCGCCTACGACCTTCAGCGCACCGAGCGAACCGCGGTTCCAGAGCGCCAGGTAGATGTCGCTGGCCGAGCCCGACACCGTGCAGTCGGCGTCGGTTGCCCGGCGCACGGTGACCGGCAGATCGTCGCTGATCGAGACGGTCCATCGTTGCTCGCTGTAGTCGGGAGCGACCAGCAGGCAGTGTGGGGCGCCGGCGTGCAGTGGTGTGCGTGACCGAGGCAGGAATCCGGTGAGGAACTCGTCGATGCCGTCGAGGGCGATGTCGGTCCCGATCGCAGTGCAGCGACCGAGAGCGGACTCGGCATCGACGCGGTGCATGCTGGTCTCCAGCGCCTGGCGTCGGGCCCAGAACAAAAGGCGCGGTGTTGGCGGATCCGTCAGGAAGGCCGCGTACTCGACCGATGGGTCAGCCGCGGCGAGAGTGTCGCTCAACGCGACGGCACCGCGGCGGAACCAGTGGATAGTGTCGACGCGATCGGGAAGCGGGCCGCGTGAGTCGCCGGGCACAGCGCCGAGTTTGGTCGCCCGGCTCGCTACGGCTGCGGTCGCCCAACGGTGCACCTCGCCGATGTGCAACACCAGGTCGTTCACCATCCACCCCGGGCACGTGGGTACCGCCGCGTCGAGCCCGGCCTCGTCGGCAGCGGCCGCCAGCGCGGTTGCTTCTGCAGCCAACACCGCCAGATAGCCGTTTAGATCCATGGCGCTACTTTGCCACCGCTGCGCACATCCGCTCGACACGACCGGGACGAGACCGTCACCGCTACCGTGCGGGCATGACCACGGGCTTGACCACGGGAATGACCACAGCATGACGGCCATCTCACTCGAAGCGTTCGAGACCGAAGCGCTCGACTTCCTTGATGCCAACGCTCGTAAGAAGCAAGCCGCGCAAAAGTTCGTGTGGGGCGAGGGCTCCGACAAAGTGGCGATGTTCGAGGAGCGCAACCGCAGCGACGAGAGCAACGATCTGCACCGCGCGTGCGAATGGCGAGGCAAGAAGTTCGACGCCGGATTCGGGTGGATCACCGGGCCCGTCGAGTACGGCGGCCGCGGTCTGCCGGGCGCATACGAGAAGGCGTGGAACGCGTTGGAGGCGCAGTACCAGGTGCCCAACCAGGGGGCGTTCACGATCGGGTTGGGGATGGTCGCGCCGACGATTTTGGCCCACGGCAGCGAGGCGGCCAAGCAGAGTTACCTCTCCAGGATGTACCGCGCCGACATCGTTGGCTGCCAGCTGTTCAGCGAACCGGGCGCTGGCAGCGACCTGGCCAGCCTGCAGACAAAGGCCGAGCGCGACGGCGACGAGTGGGTCATCACCGGGCAGAAGGTGTGGACCACCGGCGCCCACTACAGCGACATCGGCGAGATCATCGCCCGCACCGATGTCGACCTGCCGAAGCACAAGGGCCTGACCGGGTTCATCGTCGACATGAAAGCACCAGGTGTCGACGTGCGGCCGCTGCGCCAGATGACGGGAGGGTCGAGCTTCAACGAAGTGTTCTTCAACGAAGTCCATGTGGCCGACAGCGATCGCCTCGGCGATCTCAACAACGGTTGGAACGTCGCCTTGACGACCTTGATGAACGAGCGTGCCGCGATCGGCGCAGGCGGTGGAGTTGCCGGTGGTGGTGGCGGCATCAATCTGTATGCGCGTGTGATCGAGATGGTTCGCCATCTCGGCATCGGTGACGATCCGCTCGTGCGCGATCGGCTGGCTGACCTGATCATCCACGGTCGCGTGTCGGGCTACAACAACCAGCGGGCGATGGACAAGATCAAGGCCGGGCAACTGCCGGGCCCGGAGATGAGCATCGCCAAGTTGACGGGAACCATGAACATGCGCCGCCTCGGCGACTTCGTCTCGCATGTGCTCGGCCCGAAGTTGATCGCCGATACCGGCGAGTGGGGTACCTATGCGTGGGGCATGTTGGTGTTGGGCACGCCTGGCGGCCGCATCGCCGGCGGTAGCGACGAGATCATGCGCAACATCGTCGGCGAGCGCGTGCTGGGCCTGCCGAAGGAACCCGGCATCGACTCGAAGTCACCGTTCCGCGAGCTGAAGGTTGGTACGCAGAGCGCGTGACTAGCGCGTGACTAGGCAAGCAGCAACGGTCGTGGGCCCAATTGTGGTCTCATGTCGCGTGTGCGCTTGATCTCGTAGACGCCCGAGATGTTGCCGAGCACGACGAAGGCGTCCCACAGTTGCAGTGCTTGCTCACCGGTGGGCGCTGGCGACAGCACGGGCCCGAAGTAGGTGTTGGCCGCGCCATCGATGACGACGATGGGGATACCGACTTCCTTGCCGACGATCGACCAGGCTCGCTCGGTCGACTCCTCGATGACTGCGTCCCAACTGGCATCCGAGCCGGCCTCGATCAGGTCGGCGGGCAGGTCGGCCGCGGCGATGCCGTCGGCGAGACGCAGTAGGTGCTCATCATCGTCGTAGTGGATCAACGTACCCAGCGCGGTGTACAACCTGCCGACGGCGGCGTTGCCATGGTGTTGTTGGGTAGCCGCCACCACTCGCATACCGGGGTGCTGATCGTCGAGCTCGGCGCGAATCCAGTCGTAGCCTGGGTTGGTCTTGTTGTGATAGCGCAGGCTGAACAGTTGCCATGTGATCTGCAGACCACGAGCTTCAGCGACCTCGGCGACCCATCGAGACGTGATCCACGTCCACGGACAAGCCGGGTCGAAGTAGAACTGCACCGCGCTGGTCGACGATGTCGGCATCAACGGTGGACGCTATCGACGCCTCCGTCCATCTACAGCGGCACGGCAGTGTGGAGTCCATGCTCGTTGGCCCATCGACCGACATCGCGATGCTCGAGCGCGGCGGCCAACAGATCGGGAAAGGCGTCGGGAGTACACGCCAACGACGGCACACCCAGTTCAGCGAACGCTGCGGCCTGGGCGTGGTCGTAGGCGGGCGCGCCTTCGTCGCTGAGGGCAAGGAGCACGACGACGCTGACCCCGGCGCGGCACAGGCCGGCGACCCGGTCGTGCAGCAGTGCGACGTTGCCGCCTTCGAACAGGTCGCTGACCAGAACCAGCACAGTGTCGGCGGGTCTGGTGACCAACTGTTGGCAGTAGCCGACGGCTTGGGCGATGTCGGTGCCGCCGCCGAGTTGCACGCCGAACAACACCTCGACCGGGTCGTGCAGCAATTGGGTGAGATCGGCGACTGCACTGTCGAAGGCCACGACGCTGGTGCGAAGTGCGGGCATCGATGCGAGGACCGCGCCGAACACGGCCGCGTACACGACGCTGTCGGCCATGCTGCCCGACTGGTCGATGGCCACGATCACGTCGCGCGACAGGCTGCGCTGTCGGCGGCCGTAGCCGATCAGCCGCTCGGGAACGACCGTGCGTTGCTCGGGAAGGTAGTGGCGAAGGTTGGCATGGATGGTATGGCCCCAATCGATGTCGCTGAGACGAGGGCGCCGGGTGCGTTGACTGCGGGCAAGCGCGCCGTGGATGGCCTGCTTGGTGCGCGACGCCAGCCGCTGCTCGATCTGCTCGACGACCTGCGATACCACCTGTCGCGCCGTCGCCCTGGTGGTGTCGGGCAACAGCTTGTTGAGCTCGACCAGCAGGGTGACGAGGTGCAGATCGGGCTCGATGGCGCGCAGCATCTCGGGTTCGAGCAGCAGTTGCCGCAGGTTGAGCCGATCGATCGCGTCGCGCTGCATCACCTGGACCACCGAGGTCGGGAAGTAGCGGCGGATGTCGCCGAGCCAGCGGGCGACCGACGGCGCTGACGAACCGAGCCCACCGGCCCGTCCCCCACCGCCGCGTGTGCCCGGCTTGGTGTCGTAGACCGCAGTCAATGCCGCGTCGATGCGTGCATCGTTGCCGTCGAGCTGCACGGTCGTCACGCCGGCGCCGGGACCACCACAACGGTTGTCGTCGGCGTCTTCCGTGCCGCCGAGCACCATCCGCCAACGGCGCAGTCGTTCGGGATCGCTGACGCGCGGCGCTGCGACAGCAACAGCAACAGCATTCATTGCGGCACACCCAGCAGTTGACGCACCGTGGCGAGCGCGGCCGCGGCACGTTGGCCATCGACATCGCTTCCGAACCCCGACCAGGTCGGCGCGGCTTGATGAGCAATCAACAGGCCGAGCTGGCGACGTTCGCCTGGCTCGAACGCGCCGAACGTTCGCCGCAGCAAGGGCACGGTCGCGATGAACGCGTCAGGGGCAAGTGACGACACCCAGGCGTCGATCACGTCGAGTAGCTCGGTGTCGTGCACGAGCACGGTCCCGCTGCCGGCGAGAAATCCTTCGACGAATGCGGCTCCCACCGCCGGCGCGGTGCCCACCGACAG
>JAYTZE010000171.1:0-1953 GCA_043742385.1 Ilumatobacteraceae bacterium | reverse complement strand
GATGCAGGTCGTGGTCGGTCGGGGCCCGTGGGACCGTGAGGGGCGGGTCAGCTACGCCAAGGTTGAACGGCTGATCGAGGTGGATCCTGATCGAGTTCGACGCGAAGGAGCCGTGCTCGAGCGCCGGCACTTCGACGACGTTGTGGCCGGGGTGCGGCGCGCGCGCCGCGCTCCGTGAAATCGGGGTAAAGAATCGATTGGGTCGAACGGCCCAATCAGGCCGCAATCGCTGTACGTAGCCGTTCTTGACGAATACTGTACGGACATCGCCTCGATCGCGGGGACGTACGGCGGGAAATGGTTCAAGTGAAGATCCCTCAACTCATCATGTCTGCCGGAATAGTCGCCGCCAGCTTCGTCGGATTCGGCGGCATCGCTCTCGCTGCCCCGACCGCCGCCACGGCTGGCGTTGCCTGTGTCAATGGCGACGGTGTGATGAACCTTGCGATCACCAACCCGGCCACCGACGCGCCGGCTGAGTTCGTCGTCACCAACCCCGACACCTTCGTTGCGCTCGTGATCGACCTCGATCCGGGTGCCTCGCATACTGTCACTGTCGAAGGCCTCTCCGACGGCTCGGTCGTCATACCGGTGCAGTTCAACGGCAACGACGCCAGCGTCAGCACACTCATCGCTTGCGATACCCCGCCTTGCACCGATGGCGTGCTCACCACCGTCACCGACGACAGCGGTGTACAGCATCAGGCGTGCGTCGCTTCGGCCGCAGCCGAACCCTTAGCAGCGCCCGTAGCAACTCCGGCCAGGTCGTCGCTGCTGCCGCAGTCGGCGCCTCCGACCACATCGCCTCAGCTTCCGTCCACCGGCGCCGGTACGACAAGTGGTTTGGTGATTGCCGCCCTGCTGGTCGTCAGCGGTTCAGTGGCCTCGTTGCTCAGCCGCCGCCGTCACAAGGTCTGACCTGGCGCAAAGGGTTTCGACGGCGACGCGCCAACCCGTAGCCTTCCGCCCGTGACCAAGCTCGTGCGGATCGGTGTACTGGGGTGCGGCAATGTCGGTTCGGCATTCGTCAAGTTGGTGACCGCACAGCAGGCGACCATCGAAGCGCGTTCGGGTGTGCGCCTCGAAGTGGGTGCGGTGGCCGTGCGCAACCTCAGCCGCGAACGCGATGTCGAACTGGCCGAAGGGGTGCTGACCCGCGACGCGCAGACCGTTGTCGCGGATCCGTCCATCGACCTCGTGGTCGAAGTGATCGGCGGGATCGAACCGGCGCGCGAGCTGATCACGACGGCGTTGCGTGGCGGCAAGCCGGTTGTCACCGCCAACAAGGAACTGCTGGCCAACGTTGGCACCGAGTTGTTTGCGGTCAGCGACGAGGCCGGGGTCGATCTGCTGTTCGAAGCGGCCGTCGCCGGCGGGATCCCGATCATCCGGGCATTGCGCGAGAGCCTGCGCGGCGAGCCCATCACCCGTGTGATGGGGATCATCAACGGAACCACCAACTTCATCCTCACCAAGATGACAGAAGAGGGTGCCGACTACGGCGTTGCGCTGGCCGAGGCCCAGGCCCTTGGATTTGCCGAGCGCGATCCAACCGCCGATGTCGAGGGCTTCGACGCCGGCGCCAAGGCAGCGATCATGGCGTCGATCGCGTTCGGGTCGAGGGTGGTCGCGGGCGACGTGTACCACGAAGGCATCAGCGGGATCACCGCTGCTGACATCGGCATGGCCAAGCGTCTCGGGTACGTCGTCAAGCTGTTGGGCATCGCCGAGATCGATGCCGCGACTGGCGACATCGCAGTGCGCGTTCACCCGGCGATGGTCCCCGTCGCTCATCCGCTGGCCAGCGTGAATGGCAGCTACAACGCCGTCTTCGTGGAGGGAGCCGCGGTTGGGTCCCTCATGTTCTACGGCCGCGGCGCGGGTGGATCGCCAACCGCAAGCGCAGTGCTCGGCGATGTGATCGATGCGGCCGTCAACTTGTCGAAAGGCACT
>JAYTZE010000170.1:0-1954 GCA_043742385.1 Ilumatobacteraceae bacterium | reverse complement strand
TCCGCAAGCTGTGCTGCGACGCTGAACTGAACCGGGTCGTGACCCGCGGCAAGTCAACGATCCTCGACTACGGGACCACCACACGCCTTGCGTCGGATGCCCAGTACTACGCGATGGTCGCCCGCGATGGCGGATGTCGATGGCCGGGATGCGATCGGCCGCCCGGGTGGTGCGAAGCCCATCACTTCGACGAAGTGATCCGAGACGACGGTCCAACCGACCTGATCAATCTCGGACTGTTCTGCTCGACACACCACCACTACCTGCACACACCCGGCTGGCAACCGATCGGTGACGCCGACGACCTGTGTATACGAAGGCCCGACGGCACCTTGATAGCAGCACCATGCCGCGGACCGGCATTCACCAACCCACGACAGCTCCAACTGGTCGACGCATGAAGAGCTGTGGCACGCGCCCGAAGCGGAACGCGATGCAATCAGGCGTCGGTGGTGAGCCAGCGGATCACGTTGCGGGTGACCTGCTGGACCTGGGGGTCGGTGTCGAGGCCGTAGCACCAGTCGGTGGTTCCGGCGTTGAAGACCCTGCCTTTGCCCTTGGTGAACGTGCCCATCACTGCGTGGTTGTGGGCGATGCGGGCGGTGTTCTCGGGTGCCGCGGACCCGAAGAGCCAGGTTGCGACGCCCTCGAGGTCTCCGGGCGGGTCGGCGTTGGCCCACAGCGCTCTCGGGGCCTCGCAGCGGTCCTGCGTGATCGAGATCAGGCGAGCAGGCGCGGTCCCCAACACTTCGAGTCCGGCGGGAGTGTCGTCGGCGTACGTCGGCACGGGATCACCGTTGAGCATCGTCAGCTCACAGCCGTCGACCTCGTAACCGACGATCCGCGACGGGCCACCCAGCACGTCGCCGTACCGCAGGTGAGTGTCGGCGAACATCGGGTGCTCGGGTCGATGGATGTTGTACCCACCCGAGCTTCGCGGCGTCGCCTGCCCGACTCGCGCGTAGCCGCCGCGCGTGAAGCTGAGCCCGATCGTCTGCGCCTCGGGTCGGCCGATCGAGGGCAGCGACCACATCGACGTGAGGAGATGCCGATCAGGGGTACCGACCACGGGGTCCTTCGATTCGGCCCGCGCTTTGTAGCAAACCATCGTGCGACCATCGTCTTCGTAGCGCACCTGCCAGAAGCAGGTGTTGCCCGAGAAGATCGCCCACGACCCGCCGCCTTCGACGAACGAGTCGGCGCGATCGCGCATGCCTGCCGACCAGTACTCGTCGTGGCCGACGCTCAACATCAGCTTCTGACCGTCGAGCACCTCGGGATGGAACTCGAGGTCGGAGTTGATGGCGTAGTCCAAGGTCATACCCTCGCCCTCGGCCCATGTCACGAAGCGGCGCTCCCAGTTGTGCCAGCTCCCCGATGCACACCACAGCGGGTACTCGAACTCGACGAGGTACTGCTGGAGTTGTCGATGCTCTTCATCCGGCTCGTCGGGCAGGCTGGCCACACGGCCGTCGTACTCCACCTCGTGTGGCGCGGCGGGACGGCGGATGTAGCCACGCTCCAGCGGCCGGTCGAACGAGACCTTCACCGCATCGCTGTACAGGCAACGCCCGCCCCACTGGTTGTAGGCGTTGTAGGTGTTGGTCGCCAAGACGAGGATGGCGTCCGCGGACGAGGGCGACGTCGGCCGAACCACGAAGAACGCCTCCGCGATGGCCGCCTCCCCGATCTCCCCGTAGGCCTGCAGGCTGACCTCGTAGAAGCCCGAGGTCCACCCAGGATCGACGTCCACCGTGAAGGCGACCGGCCAACCACACCCGCTCGCGTACGCGTCATCGGGATACGGGTGCTCGGCGATCTGGATGCCTTCGCGGCGCCACACCTCGACCCGCTCGCGACCGATCCTGACCACCGACGCGGTGACACTGTCCGCACGGCTGCTGCACCGAAGTTCGACGAGGTCACCCGCTCGGTAGCTCTGCCGATCCGGGTA
>JAYTZE010000169.1:0-4034 GCA_043742385.1 Ilumatobacteraceae bacterium | reverse complement strand
CGCGCGTGGCTCACGCCAACGATCGTCTCGTCTCGCTGACGTTGAGCGACTCGTTCTGCGTCGACCGCCACCGCGACGACTTTCGGGCGCTGGTGACCGACGAGGTCGACCTGCTGTTCGGCAATGAGGCCGAGTTGATGTCGCTGTACGAGGTCGACTCGATGGACGAAGCGCTGCGCGCCGTGCGCCACGACTGCTCGCTGGCCGTCATCACGACCGGGGCCGATGGCTGCATGGTCGTCACTCCCGACGACGTGTTGCGCGCCCCGGCTCAACCGGTCGACCATGTGCTCGATACAACTGGCGCCGGCGACCTGTTTGCCGCAGGGTTCCTGTACGGATACACGCGTCGCCGGTCGCTGAGCGACTGCGCACACTTTGGTGCGATCGCGGCTGCTGAAGTGATCTCGCACGTCGGTCCTCGACCGTTGGTGGAGTTGCGTACGCTCTTGCCATGAGCGATTTCCGCACCGAGGCGCGCCGGTGGTTGGCCGCCGAACCCGATGCCGACATGCGTGAGGAGTTGGAGTCCTTGCTCGGCGGCCCCGACGACGAGTTGGCCGTTCGCTTCGATGGTCGGCTGCAATTCGGCACGGCAGGTCTCCGAGCCGCAGTGGGCGCCGGACCACAACGGATGAACCGATTGGTAGTGCAACAGGCCGCCGCCGGACTTGTCGCGTACCTGTTGAAAGCCGAGCCCGATGCTGCTGCTCGGGGTGTGATCATCGGCTACGACGCACGACGCAAGAGCGATTCGTTCGCACTCGACACGGCACGGGTCTGCGCGGCAGGCGGCGTCAGGGCAATGATCTTTCCCCACATCGTGCCGACGCCTTTGCTGGCTTGGAACATCGTCGGTGTCGGCGCTGCAGCCGGCGTGGTGGTCACTGCATCGCACAATCCCCCAGCCGACAACGGCTACAAGGTGTTCACGGCAAACGGTGCGCAGATCGTCTCGCCGGTCGACGCCGAGATCGCGGCGTGCATCGACCTGATCGATCCGTGTGCGGTGCTGATGTCTGCGCCGGATGATCCATTGATCGAGTGGCTCGACGATTCGTATGTGCAGGCGTACCTCGCCGGCATACCTGCAGTGCGACTTCGTCCCGCGCTCGACGGCGTGCCGGTGGCCTACTCCGCCATGCATGGTGTCGGCGGCGACACGTTGGTGGCCGCATTCGACCGCGCCGGCTTTCCTACGCCATTCGTCGTCGCCGAGCAACAACAACCCGACGCTGCGTTTCCGACGGTCTCGTTCCCCAATCCCGAGGAGCCGGGCGCGATGGACCTGCTGCTCGCCCAGGCCGCGGCGTGCGACGCCGGACTTGCGCTGTGCAACGACCCGGACGCCGATCGCCTCGGCGCAGCAATTCCTACGCCGAACGGCGGTTGGCGACGACTGCAGGGTGACGAGATCGGATGGCTGCTTGCCGATCACATCTTGCGCCACACCACCGGTGACGATCGCCTGGTCATCACGACGCTGGTCTCTTCGTCGCTGCTGTCGAAGATGGCGGCCGAGTACGGCGTGCGATTCGCCGAGACCTACACGGGGTTCAAATGGATCGGTCATACGGTGCTGAGCCATCCCGAATCGCACTTCGTTTTCGGCTACGAGCAGGCCCTTGGGTATCTCGTGTGTGGCCGGCCGCTCGACAAGGATGGCATTTCTGCAGCGGTGTTGCTGGCCGAGGTCGCAGCCCTGGCCGCCGCTGAAGGCGTGACGCTGCAAGGTCGGCTCGACGCGATCAGCGCCCGATTCGGCCGGCATGTCATGGCCGACCTCTCGGTGAAGATGCCACCCGTCGATGGGGTCGCCGCGGTCGAGCGTCTGCGCGCCAATCCGCCGACCGAGGTTGACGATCGATCGGTGACGGCGGTCGAATGGTTTGACGAGGCCGGGTTGTTACGCCTACAACTCGGCATCGAGTTGCGCCTGCAGCTGCGCCCCAGCGGCACCGAGCCAAAGGTCAAGCTCTATGGAGAAGGCATCGACGTCGACCCAGCGCCATATCTGGATTCCCTCGCCGCGTTCCTCTCCTGACACTCGTTCGTGGGGGTCTAGGACGAGGCGGGGGAGCCGAACTGGCGGTCGCCGGCGTCGCCGAGGCCGGGGACGATGAAAGCGTGCTCGTTGAGATGTTCGTCGACCGCAGCGGTGTAGATCGCTAGATCGAGCCCGGCTTCCTTCAAGTGGGCGATACCTTCGGGCGCGGCCAAAACGCACACGACGATGATCGTGCCGGTGGCGCCGCGTTCCAGCAGCAGTTGGCATGTATGCGCCAGCGAACCTCCGGTGGCGAGCATTGGGTCCAGCACGATGCACTGCCGACCGGCGAGATGCTCGGGCAGCTTGTTGACGTACGGCTTCGGTTGGAACGTCTCCTCGTCGCGTGACACACCGATGAACCCGACATCGGCATTCGGGAGCAGCTCCTGCGCGGCGTGGACGAAGCCGAGTCCGGCACGTAGTACTGGTATCACCACTGGCTGCGACGAGAGTGCTCGCCCAGAAGTTGCCACCAACGGGGTGATGACCCGAACCTCGTGAGTGGCGAGGCCCCTGGTGGCCTCGGCGATCAAGAGTGTGCCGATCCGCTCCAGCTCCTGCCGAAACAGCGCGTTGGGTGTGTCTTTGTCCCGCACCCTGGTCAGCGAATCAGCGATGAGGGGATGCTCGACGAGGTGGACGGCGACGGTCATGACCCGAGTGTGCCAGATTCAGGCCAGACCGGGTTCAGCCCAATCGGGTTCAGCTCCGGCCAACGCTCTGCTCGGCACGTGCGAGTGCGTAGCGCGGCTTGACGACGCCGTTGATGATCCGCAATCGCTCGGGGAATGCCGCGAACGCACTCTTCATGGCGTTGATCGTGAGCCACTCGAAATCGTCGAGGCCCCAACCGAACGCTTCGGCCAACTGTTCCATCTCGTACGTCATCGAGGTCGCGCTCATCAGCCGGTTGTCGGTGTTGACGGTGACCCGGAACCGCAGTCGCCGGAGCATGCCGATGGGATGCTCGGCGATGGTCTTGCACACACCCGTACCGAGGTTGGAGGTCGGACACAGCTCCAGTGGGATTCGCCGGTCACGTACGAATGCCGCCAATCGCCCAAGTTCTTCCTCGCCAGGCGGCCCGACGATGTCGTCGACAATGCGCACCCCGTGGCCGAGACGTTCTGCGCCGCAGAACTGCACAGCCTCCCAAATACTGGGCAGCCCGAAGGCCTCGCCGGCATGAATGGTGGTGTGGAAGTTCTCGCGGCGCACATACTCGAAGGCGTCGAGATGGCGAGTTGGCGGGAAACCCTCCTCGGCGCCGGCGATGTCGAAGCCGACCACGCCGGCATCGCGCCAGCGCACGGCCAGCTCGGCGATCTCACGGCTACGCGCTGCGGTTCGCATCGCTGAACAGATGAGGTAGATCGTCAGATCGGTTCCAGCGGAACCGCGGCGAAATCCGTCGAGCATCGCCTCGACCGCTTCATCGAGGGTCAAACCCTCCTCGGTGCACAGTTCGGGAGCCATGCGGACCTCGGCGTACACGACTCCGTCGGCTGCGAGGTCTTGTGCACATTCATACGACACGCGCTCGATTGCATCGCGGTGCTGCATGACACCGACAGTGTGTGCGAACGTCTCCAGGTACAGCACCAGGTCGTTGCGCTTGGCACCGCTGTTGAACCAGGCGGCGAGGTCGTCGACATCTATCGTCGGCAACTTCGTGTAGCCGTACTCGGAGGCCAGCTCGATCACTGTTGCGGGTCGCAGACCGCCATCGAGGTGGTCGTGCAACAACGCCTTCGGAAGTGAGCGGATGTTCACGCGGCGACCCCGGCGAGTGAGCGCAACGGCATGTCGGGCGAGCGGCGCAGCCAGTTCCAGTCGGGGTACTCGGCGGCCGCCGATATGCAATGCAACGAATAGGCATGGCGGCTGTTCGCCGAGCGATTGATGTCGCTCCAGTGCGGAAGCAGGCCATGAAGGATCACCATGGTGCCGGCGGCAGCCTCGATCGGTACGAGTTCGGATGGCA
>JAYTZE010000168.1:0-1956 GCA_043742385.1 Ilumatobacteraceae bacterium | reverse complement strand
CAGCCACAACACACCTCAACCCGGCGTTCAAGGAGGGTGCGCTCACCGCCTGAGAGATCAGCACCTGACGCCCCCGTGCTCTCCGCCGGTTGACAACTGTTGATACTCACTGCATGATGTTCGGATGAGTGGAAACACGATGAGCTTCGCCCTCCCCGAGTCGCTACGCGCCTACATCGACGAACGCGTCCAGTCCGGCCAGTACGGCAACACCAGCGAGTACCTGCGTGATCTCGTGCGCCGCGACCAAGATGACCAAGCGAAGAAGCGCCTGCGCGAACTGATCACGGCAGGCTTGGAATCGGGCCCTGGACGCCCGGTCAATCGCCGCGTCGCTGCTGAGTTGCGAGACCGGGCCTTGGGCACGCCTACGTGACCCAAGCATGGCTTCGACCATTGGCCGAGGCTGACCTGATCGAAAAGACAGCGCACTACCGCTCGGCTGGCGGCAACAAGTTGGCCGAGCGGTTCTTCGACTCTGCATTGGCTTCGCTTCGGTCCATCGAACGCATGCCCGGCATCGGCTCTCCGCTCGTTGGCGAGATGTGCGACATCCTCGGCCTCCGCTCCTGTCCAGTCAAAGGATTCCCGATTCACTGGTACTACTTCATCGCTGAGGACCACCTTGATGTCGTTCGCCTGCTCGCCGATGCCCAAGACCTCCCGGCGATTCTCAGTCCGACGGACGCCCCGTAAAGCCGCCACGCTCCCTCCCCGCTTATCCGGCGGTATGAGACAGGCGGAGTCGAGTCCGCTCGACTGACGTTGGTGCTTCACTGCACGATCCCGGCAGACGCAGCCGCGGGAGTACCGCTTCTCACGTTGGCTGCGGCGTCATGCCACGCAGAACTCGTTTCCCTCGGGATCGAGCATGACCACGTGGCTGAGGAAGTGTCCGTCGCTTTCCTCGCGCACGATCGTGGCGCCGAGGCCGACGAGCTGTGGCACCTTGGCGCGGATCAGTCGTCCGCGTTCGATGAGATCCCACGGTCCGTCACCGGCGACGCGGATGTCGATGTGCAGCCTGTTCTTCGCCTGTTTGCCTTCGGGCACGCGGAGCCAGCCGATCGCCGGCCCGATGCCTTGTGGATCGATGATCGACGCGCTGTCGGGATCGTCGTAGCCGGGTTCGGGCTCGTACTCGAGCGCTGCCGCCCAGAGTTCCGCCAGCAGATGCGGATCGGATGCGTCGCAACCCAGAGTCCAGTGAACTGCCATGGACCGGAGGATAGAACGAGCACCGAGCGCGAGCGCTGAGCCGACGCGCGTTCTTGCGATCGTTGCTACCGGGTCATTCGCAGCTGGAGCTCATGACCGAGTAGGTCGCTCAGACGCCTAGCTTCACGTTCGATCGACGAGACCGGCGCCGGTCGGTCGGACTGCCACGAGACCACGAGTTCCTGGTCTCGTCGGGTCCAGGTGCCGCGCACGACGCCGCCGTGGATCACGGGGTTCGCTCTCCGGGTGATCGCGTCTCGGAGGTTCACCGGGGTCACGTGAGCATCCTTGGTGCCGGGACCCATCACCCACTGGTCGTGTCCGGGGAGCAGCCGCACCTCGTCGGACGGCACCGCCGACGCCAGTGCATCGACGTGCTCGCTGCAGACAACAGCGACGGTCCCCTCGACATCGACCGCGACCAGCCGGTGTTCGAGGCTCGCGAACCAGCCATTGATTCGTTTACGGCCTGCGCTCAGTCCTTCGCCCAGCCAGTAGTGGAGATGATCGACCGTGGCCGGTCCGTAGGCGCTGAGATAGGAGCTCACGGCGCGTGGCCCGGCCTCGTCCAGATCCGGGATGCCTCGCCACGCGGGGTTGCCGTCGAGGCGTTGGAGCGTGAGGCGCCCGTCACGGCGCGGACCGAGGCTGATGTCGCCCAGCCAGCTGAGCGGCTTGATCAGTGTGCCGGCACCAGCTTCGAACACTGGCCGCAGGTGCCAGTACGCCTGCTGCACC
>JAYTZE010000167.1:0-4041 GCA_043742385.1 Ilumatobacteraceae bacterium | reverse complement strand
AGTTGTTCCAGTCGGAGGAGAAGATCAGCTTCTTCTTCACCTTCTCGTAGTACCCGGTGTTCTTGATCGGGTAGGCGACGGTCGTGAAGAAGATGTCGGGGTTGGATTCCTTGACGTGGTCGATCGTGGCTTCGATATCCGACAGCTCTTCGCCCTCATAGCCCCACATCAGGAACATGCCCACTTCGATGCCGTACTTCTTGGCCATCTTCGTCGCGTTCTGCACCTCTTCGACCTTGACGCCACGTTGCATGGCATCGAGAATGCGTTGACTCCCGCTCTCGGAACCGATCCAGATGCGATAGCAGCCCAGCTCGGCGAGCGACGCTAGGACTTCTTCCTTCTTCATCCGATCGGCCCGCGAGATCGTCTCGAAGGGGATGCGCATGTTGCGCCGCTTCATCTCGTCGGCGTACTCGAACAGCCACTTGTGGCTGATTGTGAACACGTCGTCGGCGTACCAGACCTGTTCGGGCTTGTAGGTCTCGACAATGTGTTGCACCTCGTCGACGCAATCAATGGGATCGCGACGCCGGTGCGAGTAGCCGAATACGGCATGGCTGCACCAGTTGCACTTGTACGGACACCCGCGGGCAGTGATGAGGTTGACCGAGCCCATGCCATGATGTGTGCGCCACGTGTCGACGTACTGCGCCATATCGATCGCACCGCGATCGGGCCAGGGCAGCGAGTCGATGTCGTTGACCTTGTCGCGCGCGTCGTTGTGCACGATCGCGCCGTCCTCGTCGCGGAACACCGTGCCGGCAACGCCGTGCAAGCGATGCGGACCGCGGTCACGCATGACCGGCAGCAATTCCTCGAGCGTATTTTCGCCTTCGCCCAGCACGACGACATCGGCGCCGCGTTCGATGTAGTCGTCGGGATAGTTGGCACTCTCGGGACCACCGAATACCACGGTCCAGCGGTGCAGATGGGCCTGCTCGGCGATCCACAACACGTTGGCCCGAGTCATCAGGTTGGTGTACACACCGAGCACGCCCCCAGGTGTCGCCGCCAGCCGGGCAACGAGGCTGTCGCGATCGCTGAACGTGGTGTCGAAGATCTCGATGTCGAAGCCGGCTCGCTTCAGGTAGGCGCTGATATACAGCAGGCCCAACGGCGCGTAGGGCTTCATGATCTCGCGCTCCTTGGAGTCTTCCCACAGGAAGTATCCATGCGTCAGCAGCAGATCCGTCACCGGTGCAGAGTACCTCACCACCCTAGGGAACGGGCCGTCCCGCTCCGTTCCCCAGGTGGGGGATCTCGTGAAGCAACATTGCTTCAGTGCAGATGCCGGCCGCCCGTCCCGTTGGCCTGGCAGCAAGTAGATCACTCGACGCACGATCGTGATACGTGAACTGGGTTCAATGGGCCATACGACCTACGCGATACCGTTCGCTCATGACGTCGCCCGACTTTCCGCAACCGATGGGCGGAAACGAGATGCCCCGGTTCGGTGGCATTGCCACGTTCATGCGCCTGCCCGGCACCACCGCGCCCGACCAGCTCGACGCTGCCGTCGTCGGTGTGCCTTTCGACATTGGCACATCCAATCGACCCGGTGCCCGCTTTGGGCCGCGTGGGATCCGCAACGAGTCGGTGCTGCTGCGCCCGTACAACATGGCCACACGCGCCGCGCCCTTCGACAGCTTGCGAATCGACGATCTCGGTGATGTCGCCACCAATCCGTACAACCTCACCGATTCGATCGCTCGCATACAGACCCACTACGACGCGTTGCTCGACCACGGCGTGATGACCGCAACGATGGGCGGCGACCATACGATCGTGCTGCCCATTCTGCGGGCGATGGCCAAGCGGCATGGCCCGGTCGGGTTGGTGCACGTCGACGCCCACACCGACATCAACGACACGATGTTCGGCGAACGCATCGCCCACGGAACCCCGTTTCGGCGGGCTGTCGAAGAGGGTTTGCTCGATTGCTCGCGCGTTGCCCAAATCGGCGTGCGCGGCACGGGCTATCAGGCCGACGACTTCGACTGGTCACGACAGCAGGGCTTCCGCGTCGTGCAGGTCGAGGAATGCTGGCATCGCAGCCTCGATCCCTTGATGGCCGAGATTCGTGATCAGCTGGGCGATGGGCCGGTGTACCTGAGCTTCGACATCGATGGACTCGATCCGTCCTTCGCTCCTGGCACAGGCACGCCAGAGATCGGCGGTCTCACGATCTGGCAAGGCATCGAGATCATTCGTGGCTGCCGCAGCATGAAGATCGTTGGTTGCGATGTCGTCGAAGTCGCCCCAATCTACGACGTGTCGGGCACGACGTCACTGGTCGCCGCGAACCTGTTGTATGAGATGTTGTGCGTGCTGCCGGGCGTCGATTACCGGTAAGCCGGCAGTTCCGCAATTGCTGCTCGGGGGCGAGGGACCCTCCCGGAACCTCGCCCCCAAGCACTTGGGGGGTTTCACGGCGAGTCAGGGTCGCCGTGTGCGCAGCTCGCGGACCGCGCACATCACCTGGAGCCACCAGGAGCTGTCCCTGATACGCGTTGTTGCGTCAGCCGAGACGGATGGTGAGACGGCTCCACGCGCCGAGATAGACGCGATCGCCATCGTGCAGTGGCGTCGACAAACCTGCTTCGACGGCGGTCGTCGCCTCGCTGGGTTCAGCGCCGCTGGCCACCACGTAGGTGCCGTTGGTCGACGAGAGGTCGATGACCACCAGGTCGCCACCATCGCGCACGAATTGTGCATGACGCCGGGAGACGCCTGTGTCGCCATCGAGAGCGATCTCGGGGTGGATATCGCGCGATTGACTCGATCGACCGATCAACGCGGTGTGCTGGGTGAGCCCGATGGTCGAGGACGACGCAGATGGGCACGGCTGATCGGCTAGCGATCCTTTCAGCGCATACCAGACGGGATCGACCTCGACGACCACGACCCATTTCACAGTGCTATCGGGCGGCGTTGCAGGCTCTGACGGCTCAGCGACCGACGGTTTCGGTGGCGCCTGACCAGTGGTGAAGTCGTAGCCGCACTGCTCGCAGAACAAGCTGGCGGCGTCGTTCGACAGGCCACAGTTGGGGCATTCAGTTTGCGGTTGCGTCGACGGAGTCGCGGGATGGCCGGCAGTGGGAGCAGCGGCCGGCGCGTGGGCAGGTGCGGATGTGGGAGTAGCAGCCAGCGTGGCGTTGGCCGAGCCCCCGATCGGCGCGCCACACGTGTCGCACCATTCGGCATCAGCGCTGTGATGGCCGTTCGGACAGGCGACCGTGGTCACGGCTCCTTCCGAATCCGCGTGGTCTTGGTGCTGCGCGTATCGAGTGCCATCTCGTCGGTGCGTTCGACGTTGCCCTTCAGACGTACCGTGCCAGCCTCGGCATCGACGACGTCGACGACCTTCGAGAGCAGTCGCGTGGTGTCTTCGTTGCCGCTTTCGTGAGCGATCTTGGCTGCCTCACCAAGCAAGACCGTCGCGGTGCGGTCGTCGCCGGCCGCTTTCGCAGCCAACCCTTTCTGGATCACATCGGCCAACTGAGCCTGCCCCGTGTAGTGAGCGACCGCTGGGTCGATTCGGGTTGTGAGATGGGCGTCGGCACTCCAGGTCGCCTTCACCAAGCCCTTCGCGACGACCTCGTCGTTGATGGCGACCTCGACTCGCGCCGCGAGGCGCTCGTTGCCCAGTGGAGCCACCGGTACCCGCACTGCCACGTGGTAGTCGCGGCTCTCGTCGCTCCACGCCCCGGTTGGGAACTCACGGATCAGCGAGCCGACCTGTATTGACTTGCCGGTGAGGTCTTCGACCGTCGGTGCAACCTGGCGCACGAACAGCACCTCGCTGCCCTGCGGTGCCCACACTCGCAATCTTGCGTCGGCGACACCCCGACTCATCGAGGTGCGAATCATTGCCTCGAAATCGGCCTCGAGATCCTCCGGCTTGGCGATGATGTCGACGGTACCGAGCAAGGTGTTGGCGATCGTTCGGAGCTCTTCGACGACCCAGTCGGAACCGATGCCGCGACAGTCGCACTGGAACTGACCCTGCGCCGCTTCCAGCGCCTGAGGCAACGCATG
>JAYTZE010000166.1:0-1959 GCA_043742385.1 Ilumatobacteraceae bacterium | reverse complement strand
GACGTCGCCTGGTTCGCCGAGCATCACTTCTCCAACTACTCGATCACGTCGTCACCGCTGTTGCTCGTCGCCCACATGGCCCAGGCGACGACGCGCATTCGTCTTGGTCCGGCTGTAGTTGTGCTGCCTTTCTACGAGCCGTTGCGACTCGCCGAGGACGTGTGCCTCACCGACGCGCTGACTGCCGGCCGGCTGGTACTCGGCCTCGGCTTCGGCTATCAGCCTCGCGAGTTCATCAAGTTCGGCATCCCGTTCGACGAGCGATACGAGCGCGGGCTCGAGGCGTGGGAGTTGATCGACCAGGCACTCGGCGGCCGCATCGATCACCGGGGTATGCACGTGACGGCGCAGGTCGATGTCGCGGTGACAGCCACGCAGCCCACCATCCCCACGTTCGTCGTCGGCTCGGATCCGACGGTGATGCAGATCGTTGCCAAGCGCGGCGCAACACCGTTCGTCACGCCTGGCCTGCAACCGCTCGAGGCCGCACTACGAATGCGCGACGCGTATGCCGAGGTGTACGCCGAGCCGATGCCGTTCGCCGTGCAGCGCTACGTCTTCGTCAGCGACGACCCCGTCGAGCGACGATTCGCCGCAGAGCAGGTGCGCAACGTCGCCCGAATGGCCGGCAACCTCCGCCTGCAGCACCCGGTGATGGATGGTGCACATCTGCAGCGACCTGCCCTCGACAACGAGCCCTCCCTCGACGACATCGAAACCGGGGCGCTGATCGGCACTGCAGCCGAGGTCAGCGAGCGGATCATTGCCGAAGCGGGAGTCCTGGCATTGACGCACCTGTCGTGCTTCATGCGGCCGGCCGACATGCCCCACGACATGGCGATGCGATCGATCGAGATGTTTGGCCGCGAGGTCATTCCCGCCGTCCACCATGCCCACGCCTGAACGGGCGCGATTGAGGAACCCGCAGTACCACAATCGCGCCTGACCAGGCCTTACGGGCGCGATTGAGGTATCGCCCGTACCGAAATCGCGCCCGACCAGGTTTCAGCGGGCGATGGGGGGCACGGCGTAGCCGCCGACCAGTTCGGTGATGAGACCCGCCACCGCGATCGAGCGATGGTCGTGCAGGAATGGCGACACAACCTGCACGCCCACAGGTAGCCCCGCCGCGGTCCGACCGACGGGAGCAGACGTCGAGGGCAGGTACGCCGAGCCGATGATCGCCGGCCACGCTTCCAACTCGTAGTACGCCACGGTCTCACCGTTGACGATGAAGTCGCGGGTATCCCACGTCCCCTCCTGCTGATGCGCGAACGCCGGCGTCGCCGTGACAGGACACAGCAGGACGTCGACGCGTTCGAAGTACTCCGCCCAGCGTTGCCGGCGGCGGGCGCGCTCCCGGTCCGCCAACAGCCAGTCCTTGTGACTGACACCGCTGTCGCTGTCGTTGACGCCGACGGCCGCTCCGATGATCCAGCCCCCAGCGTGCCACGCCTCGGTGAAGTCGATCCGTGGACGAGCGGTGCGGTCGACCGCCACGCCTGCCTCGACCAGGCGATCGGCGACGCCATCGAGCACAGCCACCATCTCCGCATCCATGGGGGTCGACGGCTCATCGAACCACGTCGCCACCCGCAACGAGCGCAGGTCGTCGATGTCAGCACGCGGCAGATCGAGATGCCAACCAACGGCTCGGTCGGGGGTCGGACCGGCGAGAACGTTCAACAACAGGGCCAGGTCATCGGCGCTACGAGCTATCGGTCCGAAGACATTGACATCGCTCTCGGTCACACCGCCGTTCGGTTCATCGATGTACCCCAGAGTCGGGATCACACCGAACGACGGCTTGTGGCCATAGACACCGCAGAACGCTGCCGGCACGCGCACCGATCCGCCGATGTCGGTGCCGATCTCGAAACTCGTCATGCCGCACGCCACAGCCGCAGCGGCACCACCCGACGACCCGCCGGGCACCCGACTGAGATCCCACGGATTGTT
>JAYTZE010000165.1:0-4043 GCA_043742385.1 Ilumatobacteraceae bacterium | reverse complement strand
TGCGGCCGCTGGCGACCGCAATGACTTCGGCGGCGAACCCGAACACAGGCACCGCATAGACGAAGGTGGCCGGCTGGCTGAACCCGAAACCGATCCAGTCGTTGATCGCCCGATTGCCACCGAATCCGATGCGGCCGTAGCGGTAGTCGAGATAGGTGTAGATCAGCGCGCCGATCACGGCCGGCAGCACGAGCATCAGTCCCAATGCGCCAACCAGCGCTGACCAACTGAAGACTGGCACCCTGCGCATGTTCATGCCGGGCGCCCGCGTCGTGAGCACGGTCGTGGCCAACGAACCGGCGGCGGCGGCGAGTCCGAGCAGCAACACGATGTGGCTGACCAGGAACAGCCCGACGAATCGAGGATTGCCACCGCCGGGCCCACCGTTGGACGCGATCGAGATGACGACCAGCACGGCACCGATGAGCCAGGTCCAGAAGCCGGCTGCGGCCAGTCGCGGAAACGTCAGGGCTCGGGCACCAAGTTGCAGCGGGACGACGGCGATGGCGATGCCGAGCAACAGCGGTACCAGAACGACGAAGGTGAGGCCGAAGCGATACAGGGCGAAGAGCTGGGCCATCGAGTTGATGTCGAACATCGCCGCTTCGGCGTCGATGCGTTCGATGCCGAGCAATGCCGCGATCACGACCACACCAACCAGGGCGACGAGCGAGACAGCAATGAACAAACGACCGATGCGCTTGTGGTCGGTCGTAGTCAGCCAATCGGCTACCGACACCGTGCGGGCGCTGGGCGACGCCGCGACGCCACCCGTGGCGCCAGCTGCGTGCGTATCGATGGTGGTCATAGGCGGCGAACTCTTTTCGTTTCGGGCGCGCTAGCACGCGCCCGATTCAGTGCTCGATCGGTAACGGACGATCGGATTACACCCGCGAGATTACCCATAGCTCGGCGCGCGGGCGGAAATCCTCAGATGCCCGAACGCACCAGAACGTCGATTGTCATTGCAGCGAACAACAACGTGACGTAGGTGATGCTGAACCCGAAGACACGCATCGACCGCTGTGGCGTGGGATTTCTGCCGAGATCGACAGTGCTCCACAAGAACAAACCGCCCATGACCAGGGCCGTGACGATGTAGATCGCGCCGAGGTCAGCCACTGGGATGAGGACGAGCGTGAACACCACCATCGGCACCGTGTAACCGACCATCTTGCGCGTCGTGACCTCGGCCGTCGCAACGGCGGGCAGCATCGGCACATTGGCCGCCCGATAGTCGTCGGCGTAGCGGATGGCCAGTGCCCAGAAATGCGGAGGGGTCCACAGGAACATCACGACGAACAGCACGATTGGAGCCCAAGTCACATCGTTGCGTACCGCCGCCCAGCCGACCAGCACCGGGACAGCGCCGGCCGCACCGCCGATGACGATGTTCTGGGTGCTGGTGCGCTTCAACCACAGCGAGTACACGAAGACGTAGAACAGGGTTGCCGAAAGTGCCAGCACAGCGGACAACAGATTGGCGCCCGCCCACAGCACCCCGAACGCGATCGCTTCGAGAACGAGCGCGAAGATCAAGGCGTTGCGTGGCTGGATGAGGCCTGTGACCAACGGACGGCCTTGCGTGCGGGGCATCAACTTGTCGATGTCGCGGTCGATGACCATGTTGATGGCGTTGGCGCCACCGGCAGCCAGCGTGCCGCCAAGCAAGGTGATGGCGACCAGCGACCACGACGGCCAACCACGCTCTGCCAACACCATCGTTGGCACTGTCGTGATGAGCAGCAACTCGATGATCCGAGGCTTGGTCAGGGCGACGTAACCGCCCAACGCAGTGGTGGGGGTGCGACGGGTCCCGTGAGCAATGCCGTTGCGGCCCAGCCTGGCCGGCGCCAAGCGTGAGGGAACGAGGGGGCGAGCACCGACAGCCATCGCATCATCGTACGGGCGTCGCAAGACACCAGCCAAGCGGCAGAATGGGAACATGGCTCCATCGCCCGCTCCAGTCGAGGTCGGCGAGATCGACATCGATGACGAAACCGTGCCAGATCGGCCATGGATCGTGCTGGTGTGGAACGACCCGATCAACCTGATGAGCTATGTCACGTTCGTGTTCCAGAAGGTGTTCGGCTACAGCCTGGAGAAGGCGACAACGTTGATGCTCGACGTGCACGAGAAGGGTCGCGCCGTTGTTTCGAGTGGCGCCCGCGAAAAGGCCGAGATCGACGTCTTCCGACTACACGAGCACGGCTTGTGGGCCACGATGCAGCAAGACGACTGATGGCCCGCAAACGCGCTTTCATCCCACCGATCGAACGTGTTCGCGAGGGCTACGCGTTCAACATCGGCGACGACGAACGCCAACTGGTCACCCGGCTGCTGGCCGAACTCAGTCAGTTGCTGATGGGTGAATCCGGCGATCCGCGCCTGATTCGCATCTTCCCGCCCGCCTATCACCTGGCTGACGACGCCGACGCCGATGCCGAGTACCAACGCCTGATGCGCGAAGACCTCGTCGCCTCGCGGCTCTCGGGGATCACGACGGTCACCGCGGCCTTGGAAGCACCGGGACCTGTCGACGAAGAGTCGATGGTTGCGTTCGTGCAAGCGATCAATGGTTTGCGATTGGTGCTGGGCACCATGCTCGATGTTGTCGAGGACCATGACCCCGACGACATCGACGACGACGACCCCCTCGTAGGCGAACACCACCTGTACAACTTCTTGAGCTGGCTGCTCGACTGGGCAGTTCGCGCACTCAGCGAAACCGTCACGTCGAAGGAAACATGAAGCAGCCGACCGCGCCCGGGCCGGAGTAGACCCCAACGCTGGGCCCGATGCGGTAGCGAATGAGTTCGCCCACGTTGGCCGACTCCGTCACCGCATCGGCCAGAGCGTTGGCAAGCGGCTCGACCGACTTGTCGGCCCGGCCGACCGCCACCCTCAGATGCGAACCCCATCCGACCACCGTCGCGGCCATCGTCTCGACAGCGTCGACCATCGTGGCGACATTCGACACCAGTTCGACCTTTCCGTCGTGCAGCGTCATGACAGCGACCTCCGCGCCGGAGCGAGTAAGACCCGTCGCGTCCAACACGAACACCGAGCCGATCTGCGGTACCAGTTGCTCGACGACCCGCACCGCCTCGTCGAGCGTGGCACCACCGGCGATGGCCTCGGCGGCGGCCCATACACAGCAACTGACGCCGAATCCGGCCGTGCCCGAGTCGACCAACCGCACCGGCACGGGCAGCGAGCGTGTAGCCAGCCGAGCGGAGTTCAAGATGCCCGACGTCGCTGCCGCGACATGAATCGACAGGATCTCGTCGCATCCTCGCTGCAGCAGCGAGTCGTACGCAGCAGCGAACTGACCAGGGCTCGGTTGACTGGTGCTGACAGTCGGGCGCGGTTCGTTGTCCAACATCTCGTAGAAGCGATCGGCATCGAGGTCGACGCCTTCGAGGTAGTCGTGGCCGCCAACCGTCACCGTGACCGGCACCACCTCGACGGCATAGCGGACCGCGAACTCGTCGGGAAGTTGCGAGTTCGAGTCAGTGCAGATGCCGATCATGCCGGACATGCCCGGCTGAGACTCATACGGGCACGATAAACCAATCGGCACCGGCTGTCGCCGGGCGCCTGGTGAAAATGAGTCAAGGATTGGTCAAGAACCGAGCTCTGCCAACCAGGCGGGCAGGCGTGTTGGTCGGCCGTCGACAGTGACGCAACCATGAACAGTGACCGCCGTGGCCATGACCAGATCCGCGACGGTCAGCAGATACGTCATCTGGAACGAGGTCCGAGTGACCGTGGCCAACCGCAGGTGTACGTCGACTTCGTCGTCGAAGCGCAAGGGTTGGCGGTACTGCACGAAGCATTCGAGCACTGCATAGTCGACACCCTCGGCACGCATCTCTGCGTAGGGATGGCCGAGATGGCGCAGGTAGGCGACCCGGGTTTCCTCCAGATATGGCAGGTAGCGACTGTGATGCACGATTCCCATGGCATCGGTCTCGGCGAATCGAACCCTGAGCCGGTGAGTGAAGGGGTACTCGGTCGCGTCGAGGGACGGCTTGGCTGAA
>JAYTZE010000164.1:0-17462 GCA_043742385.1 Ilumatobacteraceae bacterium | reverse complement strand
TGCGAATCGGCGACGTCGACGTCACCAAAGCCGACAAGGAAACGCTGCTCGATGTTCGTCGCAACAAGGTGTCGATGGTCTTCCAACACTTTGGTCTGCTGCCACATCGATCGCTGATCGACAACGTTGCTTTTGGCCTGGAGGTACGTGGCGTCGACAAGACAGCGCGTCGACGCAAGGCCAACGAGACCCTCGAACTGGTGGGGTTGTCGGACATGGGTAGCTACCGTCCGCATCAACTCAGCGGCGGACAACAGCAACGCGTGGGCCTTGCCAGAGCGTTGGCCACTGACCCTGACATCTTGCTCTTCGACGAGCCTTTCTCGGCGCTCGATCCACTGATCCGGCGCGACATGCAAGACGAGGTCGTGCGGCTGCGCAGCGAGGTCAACAAGACGATGGTGTTCATCACCCACGACCTGTCCGAGGCATTACGTCTGGGCGACCGCATCGCGATCATGCGTGATGGAAGGTTCGTGCAGGTGGGCACGCCGCAAGAGGTGGTCACCAATCCCGCCGACGACTACGTGCAGAACTTTGTGCGCGACATCCCGCGCAGTCACGTCGTGCCGGTCGAGGCGGTCATGGGCGACGCGACCACCGGGCCCGTTGCCGGCGAGGTAGTCATCGGCACAAAGCTGCGCGACGTGGTGGCATTGATCGCGCACAGCGACCTGCCCGTTTCCATCGTCGACGACCACGGCACGGCAATCGGCACCATCAGCCGCGGCGATGTGCTCGCCGTGATCGCCGGCGAGGGTGACTGAACGTGGCGGTGGCCTCGCTGTCCGGTTCGCAACCGCAGCCGCGAGTTGAACTTCGCCGACTCGCGGTGCCGGCACTGCTGGCTGTGGTGTTGCTGGTCGTGGCCTTGGTCGTGTCGCCCAATGTGCCGTCGTGGCTGGATACCCACCTGCAGCCGTGGGTGCGCAGCGTCTACAAGTGGATTACCGAGAACCGCAAGAACCATTGGCTGTTCACCGACTTCTTCAACCCCATCGCCAGCGCGCTCGACTGGTTCGTGCGTCAAATTTTGTGGCTGCTGCGCACGCTGAGGTGGAGTGGTGTACTGGTGCTGACCGCGTTGATCGGGTGGACCACCGGCGGATGGCGAGCCGCCTTCTGGGGCGCCGCAGCCATGACCGGCGTGGGCGTCGTCGGCTATTGGGACCTGACGATGATCACGCTGTCGTTGATGATCGTCGGCATCGTTATCGCCTTGCTGATCGGCATCCCTCTCGGCATCTGGACGGCGCGATCCGATCGTGCCGAACGGGTGCTGCGCGGCTTCCTCGACTCCGCACAGGTGATGCCGGCGTTCGTCTATCTCGGTGTGCTGGTGCTTGCGTTCGGGATCCAGATTCCCCCGGCCGTCGCCGCCACCGTCGTGTATGCCGTTCCGCCGGCTGTTCGGCTGACCAATCACGGGCTGCGCAGCGTGCCGGTGGTGATGAACGAGGTCGGTCAGTCGTTCGGATCCAATTCGTGGCAGCAGCTCGTCAAGGTGCAGTTGCCGCTCGCCAAGAACACCATCCTGCTCGGCCTGAACCAGGTGATCATGATGGCGTTCGGGATCGTCGTGATCGGGTCATTGCTGGGGACTGGCGACACGGGGGCAGAAGTGTTGCGCGGCTTGCAGAAGAGCGACGTTGGGCTGGCGTTCGCCGCCGGTCTGGCAATTGTGTTCGCGGCAGTCGCCCTCGACCGCATCAGCACCGGCCAGCGTGCCGAGGCCAGCCGCTTGCGATCCCTGGTACCAAACCTGCGGACGCGTCTCGCAGTCATGACAGGGCTGGTTGTCGGCGCAGCCGTCATTGCCAAGGTGGCCGGCAGCAGATCGTTCCCGCAGCCACTGACGGTCGATATCACCGGGAGCGTCGACGATGCTGTCGGTTGGATTCAACGCAACCTACGCAAGGGCATCCCCGTGATCGGTGGCACGCAAACCATCAGTGACGCGCTCGTCACCAACGTGCTCGAGCCACTGCGCAAGTTCCTGGTTTGGCTGCCATGGCTCGTGGTCGTCGGTGGCTTTGCTGCGGTGGCATGGGTCAGCAAGGGCTGGCGACTGGCAGTGACGGTTGCGTTCTGCCTCGTCGCGATCGCATCGATGGGCACGGTTCCCGGTGGTGCGGCTGGGCGCACGCAGATGTTTGACCACGCGATGGATACCCTCAGCCAGGTGTTGGTCGCTCTGCTCGTCAGCGTGCTCGTAGCTGTTCCACTCGGCGTGCTGGCCGGCCGATCCCCAGTTGTGCACCGCATCCTTCGACCGTTTCTCGACACGGCGCAGGTGCTGCCACAGTTCGTGTACCTGGTGCCCGTGCTGTTGCTGTTCGGCAGTGGTCGATCGGCCGGCGTGATCGCGTCGGTGATCTATGCCGTGCCGCCCTGCATTCGTCTCACCGCGCTCGGCTTGCGAGAGGTGCCCGTGACGCCGCGAGAGGCGGCGATCTCGTTCGGGGCCACTCCGCGACAGGAGCTGGTCAAGGTGCAGTTGCCGCTCGCGTTCCGCTCCGTGATGCTGGGGATCAACCAAACGGTGCTGATGGTGTTGGCCACCGTCATCATCGCTTCGCTGATCGGCGGCGGTGCGCTGGGTCTGTTGAGTCTCGGCGGCTTCCAGAAGCAGCAGAGCCAGATCGGGCAAGGTTTGGCGGCCGGATTGAGTATTGTGTTGCTGGCGATTGTGCTGGACAGAATCACGCAAGCGTGGGGAACGTCGAACACGGAACAGCGCCACTGACCGGGGCAATGTTGCGCCGGCGTACAAGGGGAGACCAATTTCATGAACTCACGTTCGAAGATCGGACGGGTGCTGCTTGTCGGTGCGCTTGCCTTGGCCGGTGCCGCATGCGGTGACGACTCGACAGAGCCCGCTGCAGAGAGCCCTCAAGCCACCGATGCGGCCGCGCCAGCCGACACCGCTGCCGCCGTAGAACCTGCCGCCGAAGGTGCCGGTATCACGCTGGCCATCAACCCGTGGACCGGTTCGGCCGTCAATGCCAACGTCGCCAAAGTCGTGCTCGAATCGCAGCTCGGCACGCAGGTTGGTTTCGTCGAGATCGACGAGTTCGCCACCTGGCCAGGAATGGAGGATGGCAGCATCGACGCCGTGCTGGAAGTGTGGCCATCGGGTCATGCCGCCGACTTCGAGACGTACATCACCACCAACAAGACGGTCGTCGACCTCGGCGAACTCGGTCCCACCGCCAAGATCGGCTGGTACGTGCCCACGGCCGTCGTCACCGAGCATCCTGAGCTGGCCACATGGGAAGGTTTCGAGGACGCGGAACTGACGAAGCTGTTCGCCACCGCTGAGTCCGGCGACCTCGGGCAGTTCCTGATGGGTGACCCGACCTACGTCACCTTCGACGAGCAGATCATTGCCAATCTCGGCCTGCCGCTGAAGTACGTGGTCGGCGGTTCCGAAGCCGCCGTACTGGCCGCGATCGATACTGCAGTCGCCGATGGCACGCCGGTGCTGGTGCAGTTCTGGAAGCCGCATTGGAAGCACCTCGAAGCCGACCTCACCGAGGTCAAGCTGCCCGATGTGACCGACGAGTGTCTGGCATCAGCTGCGGCGGGCGACGGTGGCTACGCCTGCGACTACGCCCCCGACGTGCTGGTCAAGGCAGCGTCCGCAGCCCTCCAGGCGAAGAACAAGGCAGCCTTCGACTTCCTGTCGAAGTTCCAATTGACCACCGAGCAGCAGAGCGAAGTCGCCGGCTACATCGACCGCGATGGCATGTCGGCCGCCGATGCTGCGGCGAAGTGGGTCACCGATAACCCCGACGTCGTCAGCGCCTGGTTGGCCTGATCCTTCACACACCCACCTTTGTCGCTGCGAACACAGCCAACACGCTCGCAGCGACAAAGTTGGGGCTCTAGCGAGGGTGGCGGAAGTAAGGCAAGGATTCCGGCGCGAGGGGTGTGTTGCCCAGGATGAGGTCGGCGGCCTTCTCGGCCATCATCATCACCGGCGCATAGATGTTGCCGTTGGTCACGTAGCGCATGGCCGAGGCGTCGACCACTCGAACACCTTGCACGCCGTGCACCACCATCGTCAGCGGATCGACCACGCTGTCGTCGTCGGCGCGACCCATGCGGCAGGTGCACGACGGATGCAATGCTGTCTCACCGTCGGTGCGTACCCAGTCGAGGATCTGCTCGTCGGTCTCGACCGCGGGCCCGGGTGAGACCTCGCCGCCGTTGAACGGTTCCATCGCCGGTTGGTTCAAGATTCGACGGGCGATGCGAATGGCCTCGACCCATTCGCGGCGGTCTTCCGGTGTCGAGATGTAGTTGAACCGCAGCGCAGGCTTGGTCTTTGGATCCGTCGACGTGATCTGCACCGAGCCACGCGAGTTGGAGTACATCGGGCCGATGTGGACCTGATAGCCGTGTCCACCGACTGGCGACGAACCGTCGTAGCGCACGGCGATCGGCAGGAAGTGGAACATGAGGTTGGGGTAGGCGACGTCGTCGTTGCTGCGGGCGAACCCTCCGCCTTCGAAGTGGTTCGACGCACCGGGCCCTTTGCGAAGGAACAACCATTGCGCGCCGATGAAGGGCCGCCGCCACATCTGCAGTTGCGGCTGCAACGACACCGGCTGCTTGCACGAGTACTGCACATAGACCTCGAGATGGTCCTGCATGTGTTGGCCGACCGCCGGCAAGTCGTGCACCACGGGAATGTCGAGCGCATCGAGATCGGCGGCATTGCCAACGCCACTCAACTGCAGAAGTTGTGGCGAGTTGAATGCTCCTCCGCATAAGATCACCTCGCCCGCAGTCACCTGCTGGGCGCCGCCGCGGGTACTGAACTCAACACCAGTGGCGCGTGTGCCGTCGAACAACACGCGATGCACCAGGGCGCGGGTGGTGACGGTGAGGTTCTTGCGGTGCATCACCGGGTGCAGGTAGGCGCGGGCAGCGCTTAATCGGCGGCCGCGGCGCACATTGCGGTCGAACTTGGCGAAGCCTTCCTGTTGGAACCCGTTGACGTCGTCGGTCATCGGGTACCCGGCCTGCTGCACGGCGTCGAAGAACGCGCCGAACAGCGGGTTGGTGGCGGGCCCGCGCTCCAACTCCAGCGGGCCGCTGTGGCCGCGGAACTGGTCGGCGCCGTCGGTGGCCAGGCAGTTCTCCATCCGCTTGAAGTACGGCAGGCAGTGGGCGTAGTCCCATGTCTCCATGCCGGGGTCGGCGGCCCAGCGTTCATAGTCCAGCGGGTTGCCGCGCTGGAAGATCATTCCGTTGATGCTGCTGGAGCCACCCAACACCTTGCCGCGGGCGTGGTAGATCTTGCGGCCGTTCATGAACGGCTCTGGCTCGCTTTCGTACTTCCAGTCGTAGAACTTGCTGCCGATCGGGAAGGTCAGCGCCGCGGGCATGTGGATGAAAACGTCCCACTTGTAATCGGGGCGACCTGCCTCGAGCACGAGCACCGAGGTGGTCGGGTCTGCGCTCAAGCGGTTGGCCAAGGCCGAACCTGCCGAACCGCCACCGACAATCACGTAGTCATACATGGGTGTGGTCATGGATCCGCGCTCCCTGTTCCGGCCCGGGTCATAGCTGTACACGCTCGCCAGTCGCTGCCACCAACCGGCCGACTTCGTCGGCGTCGACCTCGCCAGGAAAGCGGTAGGCCGGGCCGTGAGCGTGAATCGCGCCGACGACGCGTCCACGACGATCGCGAATCGGAGCGGCGACAGAGTTGAGTCCGTCGAGAAACTCCTCGAATGCCCACGCGTACCCCTTGGCTGCGATGTCAGTGAACCTGCTACGAATCGCAGTCGCATCGGTCAGCGTGCCGCTGGCAGTCCGTTCGAGGGGGTGGGCGAGGTAGTTGTCGGCGTCGATGGCCCCGAACGCCAACAACACCTGGCCCGACGAAACGGTGTGCGCCCTGAGGCGCTCGCCTGTCCAGTCGCGAACCTGCACTTGGTTGTCGGCATCAACCTGATCGAGGTACAGCATGTCGAAGCCATCGGCGATCGACAGCCCGGCGGCCTCGCCCGTGGCTTTGACCAACGAGTGCAGGTGCGGTCGTACCGCGGCGATCAGCGTCCGTCCTGGCAGCACGGCGGCAGCGATCTCGACCATGCCGGACCCGATTCGGTAACTGCCGCCCGGCTCGATCTGCTCGACCATGCCCAGATCCTCGAGCGTCGACAGCATTCTCGACACCGTGCTCTTCGGCAGGTTGACACGGTCGGCTAGATCGGTGACGCCCGCCGGACCACCCGACAAGCAGCTCAGCACTGCGAACGCTCGCTCGACGGACTGGACCCCGGACATCAGGACGGGGACATCAGGCCGGAAACGCGCCTTGCATACGTGCCGCCTCAAGGGTGTTCTGCAAGAGACAGGCGATGGTCATGGGGCCGGTGCCGCCCGGCATGGGGGTGATGGCCCCGGCTATCTGCGAGACAGGTTCGAAGTCGACGTCACCGACGATGCCGGTCTCGGTGCGCGAGACACCGACATCGATCACCGTGGCTCCCGGCTTCACGTGTGCGGCAGTGATCATCCGCGCCTGACCGGCAGCGGCGACGATGATGTCGGCTTCGCGGCACACCTCGACCAGATCGGCCGTGCGCGAATGGGCGAGTGTCACCGTTGCGTCGACGCCTTTGCGCCCGAGCAGCAACACCATCGGCAGGCCCACCAATGTCGATCGTCCAACAACCACAGCGCGCCGGCCCACCGTGGGAATTTCGTATCTCTGCAACAGGCGCATCACGCCGAGCGGCGTGCAGCCGACGTGACCGGCCTGACCGCGGACGAGTCGCCCCATCGACGCCTCCGTGAGGCCATCGACATCCTTGGCTGCGGGGATCATGCGCAACACCGGCTCGGCATCGAGGTCGCCCGGGAGAGGCAGTTGGCACAGGATGCCGTGCACCGTCGGGTCGACTGCCAACGCGGCCACCGTGTCTTCGAGCTCGGCCTGGCTGACGTTGCCATCGATCGCCACATGTCGCGACTGCATGCCGGCTTCGGCGGCCTTGTTCTGCTTGCTGCGGACGTAGATCTGGCTGGGTTTGTCGTCGCCAACCAGAACGGTCGCCAGGCACACGGGTGGCGACCCTGCGGCATCGATCTCGGCGCGTAACTCGGCGACGATGTCGTCGCGGAGCTGTGCACCGTTCATGATCACAGCGCTCATGAGATCACGCTCACGACAGCCCGACGATCTCGCCGTGCTCGTCGAAGTCGATGATTGATGCGGCCGGCGCCGAACCGAGGCCGGGCATGGTGGTCATGTCACCGCAGATCGGGTAGATGAACCCGGCGCCGACCGATGCCCGTACTTCGCGAACGTTCAAGGTGTGGCCGGTGGGCGCACCCTTCAGTGAGGCGTCGCCGCTGATTGACAAGTGAGTCTTGGCGATGCATACAGGCAGTCCGCCGAAGCCGTTCTTTTCATAGCGGGCCAACTGGGTGTTGGCCGCCGGCGAGTACGTGACGTTGGCTGCGCCATAGATCTTCGTGGCGACCGACTCGATCTTCTCCTTGAGGCTGGCCTCGAGCGGGTAGCAGAACGTGAAGGTGCTCGGCTCGTCGCACGCTTCGACTACGGCCTGGGCTAGGTCGGTGGCGCCCTTGCCGCCGTCGGAGAAGTGCGTGCACACAGCCACGCGGGCCCCGACCGATTCGGCGATCTCGCGTATCGCCTGGTGCTCGCTGTCGAAGTCGGTTGGGAACGCGTTGATGGCAACGACGGGTGAAACACCGTGCACCTTCACGTTCTCGATCTGCTTGATCAGGTTGGCGGCGCCGGCGCGCACGTCGTCGGGGTTCTCAGCCAACAGTTCAGGAGGCAGCGGCTTGCCGGCGACGATCTTGAACTTGCCGCTGTGGGCCTTCAACGCCCTCACCGTGGCCACCAGCACAGCGGCATCTGGCACCATGCCCGAGGTACGACACTTGATGTTGAAGAATCGCTCGGCGCCCATGTCGGCACCGAAGCCCGCCTCGGTGATCAGGTAGTCGCCGCTGTGAATGCCGATGAGGTCGCCGATGATCGACGAGTTGCCATGGGCGATGTTGCCGAACGGGCCGGCATGAACGATGACGGGTGTGTGCTCGAGCGTCTGCAGCAAGTTGGGCTTCAGCGCCTCGCGCATGATCACGGCCATGGAACCGGCGCCCTTCAACTGCTCGGCGGTCACCGGTTCACCGGAACGGTTGTAACCGACGACGATCCGCCCGAGGCGCTCTCGTAGATCCGCGGCCGATGTCGACAGCGCCCAGATGGCCATCACTTCGGATGCTGCGGTGATATCGAAACCGGTCTGGCGAGTGACGCCGTCGGCCTTGCCGCCGAGGCCGACGATGATGTTGCGCAGCGCCCGGTCGTTGACATCGAGGACGCGTCGCCAGGTGATGTTGTGGATGTCGAGGTCGAGCTCGTTGCCCTGGTGCAGGTGATTGTCCACCATTGCCGAGAGCAGATTGTGGGCAGCGGTGACTGCGTGAAAGTCGCCGGTGAGGTGCAGGTTGAGCAACTCCATCGGGATCACCTGGCTGTACCCACCGCCGGCAGCGCCACCCTTGATGCCGAAGGTCGGGCCCATCGACGGTTGACGCAGACTGATCGTGGCTCGTTTGCCGATGTGCTTCATTGCCATGCCGAGGCCGACCGTGGTGGTGGTCTTGCCTTCGCCGAGCGGGGTCGGCGTGATCGCCGTGACGACCACGTACTTCGCTTTCGGACGATCTGCGAGTTCGTCGATGGCCTCGAGCCTGATCTTGGCCAAGTCGTCGCCGTGGGCTTCGAGCAGGTGCGGCCCGATGCCCATCTGCGCGGCGATCTCGGTGAGGGGTGCCGTCGTGGCATCACGGGCGATATCGAGATCAGAAGGAAAGGCCACTGGTTGACTCCTTTGTCAGTCCGAATTCAGGCGAATTCCACACTATGGAACCTGCCCACGATGCGGAATGCTAGTCCATGTCGGCGATCGTGCTGCCACCGAAGACCTGCATCGTCGGCACCACCTCGACCCGTGTCACATCGACGTGCGCCGGCATCCTCAACGCCATGCTGACCAGGGAGGCAACCTCGGCTGGCTGGATCGCGGTTGCACCAGAATACAGGCGGGCGACGGCAACGTCGTGCCCGCCCATGGGCTGGTCGTACAGGCTGGTTTCGACCCTGCCCGGCGCCAGAACGGTGACGCGCACCGCCGCGCCGTGCAGGTCGATTCGCAATCCATCAGCGAATGCGTTCAGGGCCGCCTTGGTGGCCGAGTACACGGCGGTATTGACGGTCGGACGCGTGGCAGCGATTGACCCCGTGAACAGAATGTGACCCAGGTTGCGCTGCACCATGCCGGGCAGGAGTGCCAAGGTCGCGTGCACAGCGGCGCGCAGGTTGACATCGATCAATGCGTCGGCAACCGTGGTGTCGGACTGTTGAACCGGCTTCAGATCTCCGATGATGCCCGCGTTGTTGACCAGCACGTCGACATCGAGGCTCGTCAGGATCCGTGTCAGAGCGGCCGTGTCACGCACGTCGACTCCATGCACCGTGACGTTGTCGAGTTGTCGCATCGTGTCGAGCGCGAGATCGGGAAGTGCCAGCGCGTGGACGTGCAGTCCCAGACCTACCAACTCCGAGACGATGGCCTGGCCGATTCCTCCCGACGCCCCTGTCACCAGCGCGATGCGATAGTCACTCACAGGTCTTTGCACAGTCGCAGGGCGTCGTAGACTGCGGCGTGGATGTTGCGTCCGGCGACCGCATCGCCGATACGGAACAGTTGATATCCGTCGCCTGCGACGGACTGCGCATTGCCCGCGATCAGGGACTGATAGTCGACCTCGCCTCCGTTGCACGAGCCCTTCACCAAGGCGTGGTAGAGCTCGTCGTTGGCCAACACACCGTGATCGACAACGACAGCGTCGACGGTGCGCGTATGCCGAACGGGGGAGTGATCGCTGCCGATCTCGACCATCAGGCGGCCACCGTCACGACGAACCGAGCGCACCCGCTGGTTCAGGGTGATGCGGGTGTCGGTCTCGTTGAACGCTCGTGCGTACGGAACCATGTTCATGCCGCCGACATCGATGCCGACTGTGCGCTCGGGCGTGACGATCTCGAGCCGCGCACCCGATCGCGCAAGCATCTCGGCGGTGGTCATGGCCGAGTGCGTGCCGTCGTCGTCGTACAGCAACACGTCGCCGCTCAGGCGAGCGTCGCCGCCGACCACATCCCAGGCAGACACCGCCAGATCGGCCCCCGCTTCGAGCTCGGGAAATTGTGGGAGGCCGCCGGTGGCGACGATCACGACATCGGGTTGGAGGTCGCCGACCATGTGTTCGTCGGCGTAGGTGTCGACACGAACGTCGACGGCCAACCGCGCCAATTCGCTGTCCCGCCACTCGACGATCCCCAGCAGGTCCTTGCGCCTCGGGTTGCGTGCTGCCAATCGGATCTGCCCGCCAGTCCACGGCATGGCTTCGAGCAGCACCACGTCGTGGCCGCGTTCGGCGCTCACTCGGGCAGCCTCGAGACCGCCGGGCCCGCCACCGATGATCACGACACGCCGACGTCTGGTGGTGCGGGGTATGTCGTGCGGCATCGTGAGCTCGCGACCGGTCGCCGCGTTGTGGATGCAGAGCGCTTCGCCCGCCTGGTAGATGCGGTCGAGGCAGTACGTCGCCCCGACGCACGGCCTGATGGTGTGCTCGACACCCAGCTCGATCTTGCGGACAAGGTGCGGATCGGCCATCTGAGCGCGGGTCATGCCGACCATGTCGACCAATCCCTCGCTGATCGCGTGGCGGGCGGTGGCCACATCGTCGACTTTCGAAGCGTGCAGCACAGGCAGCCCGATTTCGGCGCGAACCATTCCAGCGAAGTCGAGATGCGGTGCCGAGGGCATGCCGTGTATGGGGATGACCCCGGTCAGCACGGCATCGTTGACGATGCTGCCGCGGATGACGTTGACGAAGTCGATCAATCGCTCGCGCGTGAGGCGACGCAGTATCTCCAGGCCGGCCTGTGCGTCGATACCGTCGTCGCGACGTTCGTCGACGGCCATACGTATGCCCACGATGTAGTCGGGCCCGACCCGCTCGCGGATGGCACGCAGCACACGGAGCGGGAAGCGCAGCCGGTTGTCGAGCGAGCCTCCGTACTCATCATTGCGCTTGTTTGTGGCCGGCGACCAGAACTGATCGAACAGATGGCCATAGGCCTCGATCTCGACGCCATCCATGCCGCCGGTCTTCATTCGTTCCGCGGCGTCGGCGTAGTGGCCGACGATACGGTCGATGTCCCACTGCTCGGCAACCTTCGGGTGGGCGCGGTGGGCGGGTTCGCGCAACGCCGACGGGGCAACGACGGGCAACCAGTCGTCCTGTGCCCAGCCTGTGCGGCGACCGAGGTGGCTGATCTGGATCATGGCCGCAGCGCCGTGCTCGTGGATGCCGTCGGTCATCGCTTGAATCCACGGCACGATCGCATCGTCGTAGGCGTGCAGGTTGCCAAACGCCGGTGGGCTGTCGGGTGACACGATGGCCGTGCCGGCTGTCATGGTCATCGCCAGACCACCCTTGGCCTTTTCGACGTGGTACAGACGGTAGCGATCCTTCGGCATGCCGTCTTCGCTGTACGCCGGCTCGTGGGACGAAGAGAACACCCGATTTCGCAGCCGAAGTTGCCTGAGCGTGAACGGCTGGAGCAACGGATCCGAAGTCACGGTTACTTCTTACAGGATCGACAGCCTGTCGTCTGGACGGAACGGTATGGCGGGTCTACCGTGGGCTGCGAGTGCAATCGTGGAGGTACTGCCGTGATCGTGTCCGTCACATCGGTCCGGAGGGGGCGAGCCGTGGTTCGCCGTCCTCGTCGTTCAGGGGCACTCGCTGCGCTGCTGATGCTCCTGACAATCATTGCAGTTCCGGCAGGCCGCACGGTCGATGCCCGAAACGTCGACGACGATCGTTCGCGCGTGCTGTTCTTCGCCTCCGATGGACTGCGCCAGGATCTCATCGAGACGTATGCGCAGCAAGGATCGACTCCAGGCTTTCGCGAGCTGCTGCGCAAGGGCGTGAAGGCGGCCGACAACGGATTGCTCACACAAGCGCCGCCGAACACCGGCGCCGGATGGTTCACGCTGGCCACCGGTGCGTGGCCAGCGGTGACGGGCTCGACCAACAACACCTTCCACATCAATGGCCAGCCGTTCGGAAACCGCACGTCGGCGTTTGATGCCGGTGTGCTGCAGGCCGAGACCATTGCTCAATCGGCGGAGCGTGGCGGCCTGAAGGTGGCCCAGATCGAATGGGCTGGAGGCCGGGGCGGCGCCATCCAGGGCCCGACACTCGACTTCCGCAGCTTCTTGTCGGGTCGCGGCATCGCCACCAACTATGTGTCGCCGACCGACCTGGCGAACTTCGTCACCGCATTCGGGTTGCAGTACGACCATCCCGCAGGGTTCGCTGGGCAGGCCGCCTTTCCGCAGGCCGCGCCTTCACCGGCGACGGGGTGGACCGACGTTCCCACGTCGTACAGTCCTGCGCAGGAGATGCGCTTGCGAGTGCTCGACTTCGGCGCCGACAAGTACGGCCTCAACGCCTACATCTATGACTCCTCCAACGACAACCGCACGAACTACAACCGCGTGCTCTTGTCGACCACCAAGTCGGGCGCCGACAAGGTTGCCGACCTCCGCGAGGGGCAGTTGGCCGATGTCAAGGTGGTCGTCAAGGGTGGAGCTTTGGCGGGCAAGACGGCGGCGTTTCTCGTGAAGGTCGAGCGTTTGTCGAAAGATCTCAGCCAGGTCAGGCTGTTCCACACCTCGGTCACGAGGGCCATCGCCTCATGGCCGACATGGCCTGGCGAGCCCGGGTTCGTCGGCAACTTCGAGGACTACGTCGCGGCCACGTTCCCATCGTCGCAAGCTGGCGACTTCGCCGTGCTCGAAGCGGGAATCGTCAGCGAGGAGACCTACGTCGAGCAGGGCCTCTACTGGGAAAAGTCGTACCACCCGATCATCGACTACGTGCTGAAGACGTACCAGCCCGATCTGGCCCTGGTTGGCTACCCGGTGACCGACGAGTTCCAGCATCAGTTCCTCGGCCTGGTCACCAAGACGCTTCCGAACGGTGCCGCCAATCCGGCCTACGACGATGTCGAGGTCAACGGCACTCCCGACGGACGGGTCCGCCAGCGCGAAGGCTTCATCCGCCGCGCCTACAGCGGCTCCGACGCGACCATGCGACGCGCCCAGCGTCATCTCGAGCGACAGGGAGATCTGACGACGTTTGTCTCCTCGGATCACGGATTTGCTCCACAGTTCGCAGGCGTCGATGCCAGCAAGGTGCTCGTCGATCTCGGCCTGCTCTCCAAGCCGCAGACGTCGAACTGTCGTCCGGCGGCCGGCGAGACGATCGGCAAGGCCAAGGCCTGCTGGGCGGGTGGAGCTGTGCAGATCTATCTCAACCTTGCAGGTCGCGACCCGGCGGTCGCCGGGGCGCCGCCGCAGGTTGCGGCCGCCGCCGAGGCCACCACTGTGGCAGCGATCAAGGCTGCGTTCCTGGCCTTGCAAGATCCCCAAGACTGGACCGGTGATGGTGTGCCAGAAGGTTGGAGGGTGATGGATCGCGTGTTCACCAAGGCCGAGGCTCGCTACATTCCCAACGGCCCCGACAGCACCACCGACATGGCGCACCCGACACGTACCGGCGATGTCGTCGCCTTCTCGTACCCGCCATACCAGTTCGACGGCGCCACGCCCGGCACGTTGGTCGCCCGCTCGGCGTTCTTCGGCCAGCACGGCTACGTGCCCGACATACAGGACCTGGCCAGCAACGTCAACATGCGAGCCACGTTCCTGGCCGGCGGCGAGGGGATCGGCAGCGGCACTGTCGATGGCGTGCGCAGCATCGACCTCGCCCCGACGATCGCCTTCATACTCGGCGTGCCCGTGCCGCAACACAGCCAAGGCGTTGTGTTGCTCGAGGTGTTGAAGAAGGGGGATCGCTACACCCCAATCTCGGTGGTCGGCCTCACCGACTTCCACGGCCAACTCGATCCTGCCACCCTGACGATTGACGGTCGTAACATCTCGGCCGGCGGGGCCGCCCAGCTGGCCACGATGTTCGACGAGGAGGCAACGCACCTTCCCGGTCAAACTCTGCTGCTCGCATCGGGCGACAACGTCGGTGCCTCGCCGCCGAACTCGGCGTTGCTGGAAGACATGCCCACCATCGATGTCGAGAACGCCTGGGGTCTCGACGCCACGAGCTACGGCAACCATGAGTTCGACTACGGTGTCGCTCGCCTGCTGGCTCAGCAGGAGCGCGCCGACTTCGCGTTCCTAGCTGCCAACATCGTTGACGAGGCGACTGGCGAGGCACCCGAATGGGTGCAGCCATCAGCAGTGTTCGAGGTCAATGGGATCGAGGTCGGCGTCATCGGCGCGGATGTCAAGACCACACCCGAACTTGTCTCGGCCGGCAACACGGCCGGTCTGTTGTTCCTCGACGAAGCCGAGCGAGTCGCCCTCGAATCCGAGCGTCTGCGCAAGCGTGGTGTCGACGTGCAGATTGTCGTCATCCACCAAGGCGCAACCCTGGGAGCCAATGTCATCGACGGCAGACCCGCTGCCACGTGGGAAGGGCCGATCATCGACATCGTCAGCCAGTTGCAGGACACCACGATCGATCTCGTGTTGGCTGGTCACACCCACCGAGTCGCCAACACAGTGGTTGGCCACATCCCGGTAGCCGAAGGTACCAACGCGGGCACCAGCTACTCCGTGGCACAGTTGATGGTGAAGGGACACGACGTGGTGTGGACCGGTGCTGCCACCAGGCTTGCCGTCAACCTTGGCGTCGCCCCACGAGCCGATGTCAAGGCGATCGTCGAGGCGGCCAACGCCGAGACTGCCGTACTCCGCAACGAGGTGATCGGCTCGCAGACGGTCGACATCAAGCGTGACAATCCGGCCCGGCTGACTGAATCGGCGATGGGTAATTTCGTCGCCGACATCATGCGTGCCAAGTATCCAGGAGTCGATGCTGCGATCACCAACTCCGGTGGCTTGCGTGCCGACCTGTTGCTGACGCCGCCGTCGTCGGCGAATGAGGCAGCGGGCGAGATCACTTGGGGTGAGGTGTTCACTGTGCTGCCATTCGGCAACCGCACGGTGATCGAGACACTGACCACCGATCAGCTCATGGCGGCATTGGTCAACGGCACATCGCCCTCGTGCAACCCCGCCGTCGCCACAGGTCGCACTCCTCAGGTCTCCGGCCTGGTGGTCAACTATCACTGCAACGGCACCACGCCGGTGATCGATCTGGTGCAACGAGCACCGGCCGGATCCGGCGGTCCGCTGACACCCATCGGGCCCGGCGAGACGATCCGCATCGTGACCAACGACTTCATGTTCACCGGCGGCGACGGCTACACGTCGTTTGCCGGTGGCACGAATGTGCTGCAGCCCGGCGACGGATTGCTCGACATCGTCGTCGACTACATCAAGGCCAACTCACCGGTCAGTGCTGTCGGACCACCTCCACCGGGCGTGGCGACTCGCCTCATCAAGGCGTAAGCGCGTCGACCATCGGATCACTCGACATCGGCACCGCGCCGGTGTCGGTGATCAGAACCTGTTGCTCGAGCTTGACACCCTGCGCGCCTCCGACTGCCCCGATGTAGCTCTCGACGCATACGACCATGTTCTCGAGGAACTCGCCGTCGTAACCCCAGTCGGCGTAGTCGGCCGCGTAGGCGACCGTCGGGAACTCGTCGACCAGTCCGGCGCCGTGGATCATCATCATGTACCGGTTCGGCACGTAGTCATCAGGGACGGGCCAGCACTTCTCACCGAACTCCTTGAACGACAAGCCCGGCTTGATCAGCTCGATGTTGGTCAGGATCTGGTCCTGGGCGATGTCGTACAGCTTGCGCTGCTCTGCCGTCGGCGCCTTTCCGGGGCACACCAGCGTGCGCGAGATGTCGGCCAGATAGCCCAGCGGACCGACCATGTCGGAGTCGAAGGCCACGAGGTCGCCGGGCTCGATCACTCGATGGCCGGCCTCTTGGAACCATGGGTTCGTACGCGGCCCTGACGTCAGCAGCTTGCACTCGATCCACTCACCATCATGGGCGATGTTGGTCTGGTGCAAGATGCTCCACAGTTCGTTCTCGGTGATACCCGGCTGCAGTGCCTGACGTATGCGGTCGACGCCGACATCGCACACATCGATCGCCAGTTGCATGGCCATGATCTCCTCGGGTGTCTTGATCATGCGCGCCAGCTCCAGCGGTTCCTGGGCATCGAACAGTTGGATGCCGGCGTCGGTGAGGTGCTTCGCTCCCCACGGCTCGCACCGGTCGACCGCCAACCGTTGATCGGCGCCGCCATATTGACGCATGAGGTCGATGATGTCACGTGACCACAGTTCGGCCTTCTCCTGCGTTCGCGGACCAGCCAGGAAATAGAACCACGGCACTGCCTTGCGCACCTCGTCGACGGAATCAAGGTCGGTGTGCAGGTACATACAGGTTCCATACTCGAAGAGCACCACCGGGCCGTCGACCGGTACGAACACATATCGGCCGGGGGCATGCAACGTCCACACGTTGAACGTGTGGGTGTCGGTGGCGTAGCGAATGTTCATCGGATCGCTCAGCAGCGCGGCCCCATAGTCGAGCGCGACCAACTCGGCTCGAACGCGAGCAAGCCGGTCGAGACGAAGCTTGCGCCGGTCGATGGCACCAATACGTGCCGGTACGTCGAAGGCCAGACTCATGATGTAGTCCCCGTTCTAGAGTTCAGTACCACTGGTCAGGCATAGAAGCTTTGCGTCGATCGATGAACTCGAGCAAAGCGGCGTCGACTGCATCGTCGATCGGCGGGGCTTCGTACTTGGCCAGCACTTCGTGGCACAGCGCCGCGGCCCGATCCTCGCTGCTGCGCTCGCCACCATCGCGCCACTGCTCGAACGACGACGAGTCGCTGAGCGCTGGCTCGTAGAACGCGGTTTGGTAGTGGCGGAGCGTGTGTTGAGCCGAGAAGAAGTGCTTCCCAGGCCCGATCTCGGCGAAGCCGTCGAGCGCGAACTGGTCGGGTGACAGATCGAACCCCTTCAGGTAGACATGGGCTGCGCCACACAGGTCGAGATCCATCAGGAACTTCTCGTAGCCCATCGTCAGGCCACCCTCCAGCCAACCGGCCGAATGAAGGATGAAGTTGGCGCCGCACAACAGCGCGGCGAGCATCGATACCGCCGATTCACCCATTGCCTGACCGTCGGGGATCTTCGACGAGGTGAAGGCACCCGAGCAGCGCAACGGCAGTCCGACGCGTCGTGCCAACTGGCCGACAACCAACGAGCCGAGTGCGGGTTCTGGCGTACCGAACGTTGGGCTGCCGCTGCGGAGCGCCATCGACGACAAGAAGTTGCCGTAGATCGCCGGCGAGCCGCGGCGTACC
>JAYTZE010000163.1:0-1964 GCA_043742385.1 Ilumatobacteraceae bacterium | reverse complement strand
TGACGATGACCTGCTCGAGGCCGAACAGGGGTGACTCTGTCGTCGGCTCGACGGCGAACACGTCGACTGCTGCACCGGCGATCACACCGTCACGGATTGCCTCGGCCAGTTCGGCCTCGACGACAATGCCGCCGCGAGCGACGTTGATCAACCGCATCGTCGGCTTGGCCTTCAACAACAGGTCTCGGTTGATGAGGCCGGTGGTCTCTCTCGTCTTCGGAAGGTGGATCGTCAAGAAATCGGCCTCTCCGACGGCTTGGTCGAGAGACAGCAGTTCGACACCCATCTGTCGCGCCCTGTCGGCAGATACGAACGGGTCGTAGGCAACCACGTGCATTCCGAAGGCCCTCGCCCGATCGGCGACGAGTTTGCCGATGCGTCCGAGGCCGATCACTGCCAGCGTCTTGTCGGCGAGCTCGACACCCTCCCAACGTGAACGCTCCCAACGACCGGCGGTCAGCGCTGCATGGGCCTGTGGGACATTACGCGCCTGCGCGAGCAGCAGGGCCATGGTGTGTTCGGCCGCGGAGATGATGTTGCTCTGCGGTGCGTTGACCACCATCACGCCACGGCGAGTCGCGGCCTCGACATCGACATTGTCGAGGCCGATGCCGGCACGACCGACCACCATCAACTGATCGGCGTGTTCCAGGACTTCGGCAGTGACCTGGGTCGCGGAGCGGATGATCAACCCCTGAGCACCGCGAATATTGACGAGCAGCGAGTCGAGATCGAGCTGTACATCGACATCGTGCCCCGCGGCGCGCAGGCGCTCGAGACCCCCATCGGCGATTTCTTCGGTAACCAAGATTCGAGCCATTGCACCCATCGTTACCGCCGGAACCGCGGATTCGAAAAGAATTGAACGATCTGTTCACGTCACACGCGTTGACGGCTATCTTGAGCCGACGCCGTACTCAAGTAGGAGGTTCCATGTCGTATCCCTTTCTGTCACCAGAGTGGATGGATGCTGCCAAGGCAATTCGCGAGAAGTACGCGGACCAAGCTGCCACCATCACCATCAGCGTGAAGATGAACCAGGTGATAACCGACGTGCCATTCGGTGACGGCGATGTGAGGTTGTACCTCGACACTTCATCAGGAAGTCTCGAGATGGAGACGGGCGAGTTGGAAACACCAGACCTGACCTTGACCACCGACTACGACACGGCCAAGAAGATCTTCGTCGATCAGGATCAAGCTGCTGGCATGCAGGCATTCATGGCGGGCAAGATCAAGGTCCAGGGCGACATGATGAAGATGATGGCCATGCAAACAGGCATGCCGCAGGACGAAATCGCCAAGACGATCGCCAGCGAGGTCAAAGCAATCACCGAGTAGTCGCGACTGACATCACCTGTTCAGGCGCTGGCGAGTGGCGCCAGGGCTTTGGCCAACTCCTCGACCGACCAGATCGAGTCGCGATCGACCGATGCTCCGCGTGCCCAACTCTCGATCAAGGTGACGTTGCCGCCCTGTACGAAGAATGTCTCGCCGGTGAACTTGCAGCCGGCACTGGCAAGGTAGGCAACAAGCGGTGAAATGTTGGCTGGATCCCACTGATCGAAGCTGCCTTCAGCGGGCTTCATGATGTCCTCCAGGCCGGGAGTGGCGAGTGTGAGCCGAGTACGGGCGCCTGGCGCAACGGTGTTGCTCTTCACGTTGTAGCGAACGAGTTCCTTGGCAACGATCTGACTGAACGTGGCGATGCCGGTCTTTGCGGCGCCGTAGTTGCTCTGTCCCGGATTCGCAAACAGTCCCGATGTACTCGATGTGTGCACCAGATTGCGGGGCCTGTGGCTTCCCGCCTTGTACTGCTCGCGCCAATATGCCGCCGCCCAGCGCGTTGGAGCAAAGTGGCCCTTCAAGTGAACAGTGATGACGGTGTCCCACTCCTCCTCGGTCATGTTCACCACGACCCGATCGCGCAGGATGCCGGCATTGTTGACGAGGATGTCGAGGTC
>JAYTZE010000162.1:0-4055 GCA_043742385.1 Ilumatobacteraceae bacterium | reverse complement strand
GCGATGGCGGCCGTCGGCGCCGAGCTGGTCATCGTCTCGCTGCCGAAGTCGTCTCCGCCGTCGGTCGTCAACGACATCGCCTCGGCATTCTGAGCCCGGTTCGCGGCGGTCGAAGCTCTGCTCAAGTTCACATTTGCTTTGACGTCGTAATAGTGTCGACGGCTGTTGACCAAGGGGGGTCTGATGGGTGAGCTCACAGGACGAGTTGCCGCAATCACGGGCGGCACGCGTGGCATCGGCCGCGCTATCGCAGAGGCATTCCTGGCCGAGGGATGCAAGGTCGTGCTCAACGGGACGAACGCCGACAAGGGCGCGCAAGCCCTCGCCGAGATCGCCCGGCCCGACGACACGCTGTTCGTGCAGGGCGACGCCAAAGTGCGCGAGGACTGCGAGCGCGTCGTCGATCAGACCGTCGAGCACTTCGGGCGAATCGACATCATGGTGAACAACGCCGGAGGTGCCACCAACCACGCGCCCGTCGCTCAGCTCACCGATGAAGCGCTCGAAGACGCGTTGAAGTGGAACCTGTGGAGCACGTTCTGGTGCTCGCGCAAGGCGGTCAACTACATGATCCCCCAGGGCTGGGGCCGCATCATCAACATCTCATCGGTCGAGGGCAAGTGCGGCAAGCCGGGCCTGTCGATCTACGTCATCGCCAAGCACGCCATCAACGGCCTGACCAAGTCGATGGCCCAAGAGGTGGGCACGCAGGGCATCACGGTCAACTCGTTGTGCCCCGGCGTGATCGAGACCGACATCGTCAAGGCTCAGGGCCCGCAGGCCGCCGAGGCGATGGGCATCACCTACGAACAACTCATCGAGTACTTCCTCGAGGAGTCGTCGACCAAGAAGCTGATGGAGGTCGAAGATGTCGCCGCCGTCGCCATGTTGCTGGCCTCCGAGGCCGGCGCCGGGATCACCGGCTCACTCATTTCGATCGATGGCGGCACCGCGCCGTACTGACAGGGGAGACTCCATTGGGAAAGCTCGAAGGAAAAGTTGCCGCCATCACGGGTGGAACACGCTCGATCGGTCGGGCGATGGCCGACGCCTTTGTCGCTCAGGGCGCAACCGTCGTGATCAACGGTCGTGATCCGGTCAAGGGTCAGCAAGCCCTCGACGAGATCGGCGCGCCCGAGCGAACGGCGTTCTATGCCGGCGATGCTGCCAAGCAGGCAACGGTTGAGGGCATGGTCGATTTCACCATCGAAAGGTTCGGCCAACTCGACATCATGGTGCTGAACTCCGGCGGGGTGAAGAACACCGCTCCGGTGTTCATGATGACCGACGAAGAGTGGAACCTCGAGATCGATTGGAACCTCAACCATGTTTTCTGGGGTATGCGCAGGGCACTGCAGCACATGATCCCGAGGCAATCGGGTCGAGTCATCGTCACCTCGTCTGTCGAGGGCAAGCTTGGCAAACCCGGTATCTCCGGCTACACGACCACCAAGCACGCCGTGAACGGTTTGGTGAAATCCGCAGCGCGGGAGGTGGGCACGCTTGGCATCACCGTCAATGCCATCCTCCCGGGCATCATCGAGACCGACATCGTTCGCACGACGGGGCCCGAATCAGCCATCGCCATGGGGCTGGAGAGCTACGAGGCCATGATCGGGCTTTTCACCAAGGAGTCATCGATCAAGCGGCCGAACAAGGTCGAAGAGGTGGCTGCGGTTGCTGTCTTGATGGCATCGGATGCAGGCAAGAACATCACGGGTTGCATGTTCCCGGTCGACGGCGGCACGATGCCGTACTGAGTGTGACTGAGCCATACTCGCACCTGGCCCAGGCGCACGCCTTCGAGCCGACTGATGGATATCGATACCTGCGCGAACACTGCCCGGTGTATCGCGAGGACGCCCACGATCCGCCGTTCTATGTGCTCAGTAGGTTCGACGATGTTCGCAGTGTCGTCAAGCAACCTGCGCAATGGGGTAACAAGGACGGTCCCGGCGTGTTCTTCCAGCCGCCGGGCGTACTCGGCTCCGCCGATGACCCCGATCACGCCCGCCATCGCCGCGTGCTGCGTGACGCCTTCGTGCCCACTGCTATCGCCCGGTTGCAACCTGCGGCCGAGGAGATGGCCGATGAGTTGTTCGACTCAATGCTTCGCCGCGGAGAGGGTGACTTTGTCGAACTGTTTGCCTTTCCATTCCCTGCAATGGTGATTGGCGAATTGCTGGGTGTACATCGCGACGACCGCGAGGATTTTCGAACGTGGAGCTCGGAAGTCGTGCAGGCACTCACAGGTGGTTCGCTCGACGTGTACACACGAGCCAAGACGAACGTCGAGGACTACGTCGAGGCTCGGCTGTTGGAACGGGAGGCGTCCGGCGGCGACCTGCCTGACGATGCGTTGACCCGCATGCTGCTCGCCTGGCGTGATGGTGTGCTGTCGACAGCAGAGGTTCGTCATCTCGGGCATCAACTGCTGATCGCCGGCCACGAGACCACGACCAGCCTGCTCGGCCTCATGCTCTACCGCTTGATCGAGCGACCACAGGTGTTCGAACGACTGCGGGCCGACCCCACGCTGCTCGATGCTGCCATCGAGGAGGCGCTGCGCTTCGACTCGCCCGTGCAAGGCCTGTTCCGCACCAATGCGCAGGCGTGCCCGATTCACGGAGCGACCATTCCGGCGAACACCAAGACCCAGCTCCTGTATGCGGCTGCAAATCGCGATCCGGCGCGATTCACCGACCCCGACGAGTTCCGCGTCGATCGTGACCTCGACGAGTCGCGCCGCCATCTTGCGTTTGGTTGGGGTATCCACTTCTGCATCGGAGCTCCGTTGGCCCGTATGGAGGCACGAATCACTTTTCGACGCATCCTTGCCCGTATGCATGACATCGAACTCACCGGTCCGGCAGTCCGCAACGAGTCGTTCGTGTTGCACGGTCTCACCAGTTTGCCGATCCGCTGGCGTACCGGTTGAAGGAGCCACCATGATCCCTGCACCTGACCACTCCGAAACTTCGCTGACCGAACTGTTCTCGTTGTCAGGCCGAGTTGCCGTCGTGACCGGCGCGGCACGAGGTCTTGGAGCCCAGATCGTTCGCCGCCTCGCCGAGGCTGGCGCCGACGTGGTGGCCGGCGACATCGACGTCCCGGGTGTCACTGCAACGGCAGCCGAAGTCAGCGAAGTGTCCGGCCGTCGAGTGATCGGGGTGGACCTCGACGTGTCAGACACCGCCACAGTCGTGGCAGCAGCGGACCGGGCGATCCACGACTTCGGCCGGCTCGACATCTGGGTCAACAACGCGGGCATCTCCCATGCCACCGGTCCGGCCGTCGACGTGACCGACGAATTCATCGATCGCATGATGGCCGTCAACCTGCGCGGCACCTTCGTCGGTGCCCGAGAGGCGGCGCGGCGCATGCCGACCGGTGGCGTCATCATCAACCTTGCGTCGACCACCGGCTTTCGGGCCAGCGTCGGCATCAGCGCATATGTCGCTTCGAAGCATGCGGTCGTCGGCGCCACCAAGGCGCTGGCCTTGGAGTTCGGCCCGCTCGGCATACGTGTGCTGGGCATCGCCCCGACGGTGATGGACACGCCGGGCGTGCGCATCGAGATGGAGCCATTGTTGAAGGCAGGGCTCGACGTGGCCAAGCGGGCGGCAGCGAATCCACTCGGTCGCATGGGCGTCGCCGATGATGTCGCCAGGGTCGTCGTGTTTGCCGCCAGCGACCTCGCGGCGTTCATGACCGGCTCGACCCTCGCCGTCGACGCCGCCCGCCTGGCATAGCCGGCGAGCAGCCAGGCAATGGCCCACTGAGCTGCTGCGACCTCTATGTCAGTTCCTGGAGCGACTGTCGTTCAATGGGCTGACACCGATCGTCCGCTCGGTCTTCATGCCGTCCCCTTCGATCGCGCGGACAGCCCACGCGTGGGCCAAGGTCGACCAGTGGGCGACGAGCGACCGCGAGTTCGCGAAGCGAGCCGGATTCGCGCTGCTGTGGAGCCTGGCCCTTCACGACCGGGAGGCCACGACGATCGCTTCGTTCACTGTCTTGGGCTCATCGAGCGCGAGGCGGGCGACGGTCGGCAC
>JAYTZE010000161.1:0-4061 GCA_043742385.1 Ilumatobacteraceae bacterium | reverse complement strand
ACCTGTTGTTCGTCCTGTTCTTCACCTTCCCGGTGTTGAGCGGCTGGCTGCTGGGCCGGGGCTTCAATGCCTTGTCCACCGGGCACAACTCGCAGGTGTACTGGATCGCCGTAGCACTGGTGCTGTGCGAAGTGGCGCGGATGAGCACGATCCACGTCGGCGCGCTGATGTGGACCAGGGCATGGGTGCACATGCAGACGATTCTTCGCGCGAACCTGCTCACCGCCCAGGTCGCCAGTGGCGGGCCCGAGGCGGGGCAACCAGTGGGATCAGCCGGAGAGGCCATCACCCACTTCCGTGACGACGTCGAGGATGTCACGATGTTCATCGACGGCTTCGTCGACATTTCGGCAGGCGTCGTCTTCACGGTGCTCGCTGGACTGGTGCTGGGCAGCGTCGATGGACGAGCGGCGTTGGTCCTGTTGATTCCACTGGTCGGTGTAGCGATGGCCACGCGCACGCTCGATGGTCGGATCAAGCGCTACCGGGCCGCCGATCGAGTCGCCTCCTCGGCGGTCAGCGGTCTGCTCGGCGACGTGATGGCGGCTGCCACCACGGTGAAGGTCAACAACGCCATCGAGCCGACCATCGCTCACCTTCGCAAGCTGGTCGACGAGCGGCGGCGAACCGCCGTACGCGACCGCGTGCTCGACGAGAGTGTGTGGGCGTTCAGCCAAGGTGCAGCCGACGTCGGACTCGGTCTGGTGCTGCTCACCGCTGCAGGCGCCATGGCATCGGGGAAGTTCAGCATCGGTGAGTTGGCGATCTTCTCCGCATACCTCGGCTGGTTGAGCTTCCTGCCGCGCATGGTCGGTCGAATGCTGGCCCGGCGCAAGCAGGTGGGCGTCGCATTCGACCGAATGCGCCTGCTGGTTGCAGACAACGCCGTCAGCAACACGGTCACCGATCGCGACCTTCCCATCGGAATGCGGCAACGACGCGGCCGGCCGCAGACGCACCGACCCAAGCGATCATCCCTCGATGTACTCGACGTGCACGGCCTCAGCGCCACATACCCCACCGGAGCCGGGGTGCACGACATCAGCTTCAGCGTGCGTCGTGGCACCTTCAACGTCATCACCGGCCCGATCGGCTCAGGCAAGAGCACCCTGCTGCGGGCGATGCTCGGTCTCGCCCATCAGGCCGACGTGACCGGCGATGTTGCCTGGAACGGCGTGCAGCTCGACGACCGTGCTGCCTTCCTGATCCCACCGAACGCTGCCTTCCTCCCGCAGGTTCCACAGTTGATCTCGGACTCTGTCGCCGACAACATCGCCCTGGGCATTGTCGACGACGACCAACTGTCGCTGGCGCTCGAGCTGGCGGCCGTGCGTGCCGACATCGATGAGATGCCAGAGGGTGCACGAACGCTGATCGGCCCCCGCGGGCTTCGACTGTCGGGTGGCCAACGACAGCGTGTTGCCACCGCTCGAGCCCTGGTGCACTCCCCCGAACTCGTTGTGCTCGACGACCTGTCCAGCGCGCTCGACATCGAGACCGAGCTGCAGCTGTGGGCGAACCTTGCGGCGGCGGGCGTCACGGTGCTTGTCGTGTCGCACCGCGCGGTCGCCTTCGATCGCGCGGATCAGGTGTTACGCCTCGACGCCGGCCGGTTGGTGTAGCTGCGAGCCCGGCATGTTCGCCCTGTGGCGTCGGGCGCGGACCCAGGCATTCGCAGGTGGGATGTTCTGTGCCAGCTCACAGAACGAGAGTCGTTCTGTGAGCTGACATTGATGGGCGAACTGCCCGCTAGATGATGTGCCAGGCAGTGCGCGCCGCCACCCGTCAACGGTCGGGAATCGTGATCTCGATCGTCCGGTCGTTGCCGCTGGCGGGGTGCTGGATGTTGACCCAGGCACGACCCTCGTCCTTCGGATCGAAGTACAGGCCGGTGAACTCCGATCCCAGCGTGCCATTCGACGCCCAACGACCGAGGCCAATTGCAGGCCCTCGAGGTCCACGAACCATTCCAAGAGGTCGGAGCGCGGCGCACGACCCGCGAATGGAGTAGCTGACGCGTCCAACGTCACTCGAGCCATTTGCGCAGCTTCGGTCGCGACGCCTTCTTCCAGACCGCTAAGAACTCGAGCCGCAAGCGCGCCCGGTCCTCGCGTTCGAAGCCAACCAGCTCGCCAGCGACAAGTCGTGTCGATGGCATGGCTTTGGCCGCTGCACGAAGCCATGCCTCGGCAACAGTGGTGTCCTGGAAGTTGCCCAAGACGGTTTGAACATCGGCCAGCGCGCCGGCGAACCGACGCGCATCCTTTCCGTAGAGCGGTGCCACTGCTTCAGCGGCATAGCGGGCGCGCTTGGACAGGATTCGGATCGCATGAAACGAAGCATCGGGGGCGTCGGGCACAAGGGAATCGACGGCGCGGTGAAGGCGGCGCCATGGCTTGTACACCAGGTCGATGAAGATCGGCCGGGCCGGCCTATCGGCCAATCCTGATGGATCTCCGGCAAACCGAGGCTGGCGAGCGGTATCGACCAGCGCGTCGAGCAACGATATGTAGCGGTCGCTGGTCAAGGTGGCGACCACGTGGTCGAACGCATCCGAGGTCGTCTCGGCGAGACGTTGCAGAAGGCTGCTGACTGACTTGGCATCTCGCTCGGGCAGCCGGGCAAGTTGTGACCGCAATCGGCCAGCCAGCACGTCGGCATCGCGGCCAACGCCCACTTCACCGCCCAGCCAGGCGAGTTCGTCGCGTAACCAGATGGTCCAGTTGTGGTCGAGCAGCGCCGTGAACGTACGAAGGTCGGATCGCAGACGCCGAGCGGCCACGCGAAACTGGTGGAGGGCCTCTGGATCGTCGGCCGCGAAAACTCCGGCGTGGTGACCGATGAGTTGCGTCACCGACTTTGCGAGGCAATGGCGGACAAGAACTCCAGCGGTGGCACGCTTGCCGATCGTCGGCATGACGACGTCTGGAGGATCGAAGGCACGCTGTCCGAGCGCCCGGAGCGCCTTGGCGACTGGTGCATCGTCGATTTTACAACCCGCCTTGCAGAGTAGCGAGATGATGACGCCGACGTCATCGGAGTCCGCCGTCGCTTCCAACTCGACTTCGATCTCCCTGAACACACTGATCGGTTCAGCGGCGCCCTCGGCAACAACCGTGTCGTCGCACACCGTCGCGAACGTGCGTCCGTCCATCTGGAGACCAAAGGTGATGCGTTCGGTGTGCAGTCGAACCACGGGCCCGAGATCCTCCGTTCGCGTATAGGCACGCGCTGCCTCACGAACTGCCGCCGGCACTGGACCAATCGGCTCGTCGTACGTGAACTCATGACGCGACAACTCCACGCCGTGAACGCTGACGGGAAGTTTCAGTGTCCACGCATGACCGGGCTCTCCCGTGCGGCATCGAAGGGTCACTCCCCAGCGCGCCAAGGACAACGTCGGGGTGTCGTAGTAGGTGGCATCAAGTTGCAGGATCGTCGTCGGCCCCACCGTGATACCCCGCACGGTGTCGGTGAGGTCGGGCAGCACAACGCAAGCGTCTGCCGCGAGTTTGAACTCACGTTCGATCATTGGTCATTTTCTCAGGTTCGAGCGTGAAAGCAACCCCAACCAAGGTAAACGCTCGCTGAACAACGTGGCAGCACCTCGCATGCAAAGGTTTGGTTGTCGTTCAGGCCGTGTTCATTCCCAGCCCGTACCCAGGAGAGGGTGCTCACCGTCACCGGTTCGTGCGATTTGACCGATCTGGAGGCTGAGTTACACGAGCTTCGCGAGTCGTTGTTGACGGCGGAGATCGCCCGCGCCGATGAAATCGCTGCTGCACATCCGAGGCATCGGCGTTCCGTCGTCTCCTAAGGCATTGCCAGCATGTCGGCCAGTACCTACCCCAGTGAGGTTGTATGAGTTCCGTTGAAATGAGTGAGCGCCTGGCTCCAGTTGTGGAGGTGCTCGTTGCCAAGTCGAACGGGAAGTACGACACCGAGTTCGTGCGGATTCTCGTCGCCAGCGTCGCAACGGAGTTCGAGGGAGCCCGTGTACAGGACTACATCGAGGTGCTCGTTTCCAAGTTGGCCTCCGACGAACTGCGAAAGCTCGACGC
>JAYTZE010000160.1:0-1972 GCA_043742385.1 Ilumatobacteraceae bacterium | reverse complement strand
GGTCATTGGTCGCCAATAGGGCCTCGTCGTCGAAGTCGGTGGTGCCGCCGTAGGCGCAGCCGCCAACCGGTAGCGGCGGACAAGTCGTCGGGCGCACGATCAGCACTCCCGACAGCCCCATCGCCACCTGCAGGTTGCCCTGCGGGGTCGATGCGCTGGCCCGGTAGATCGAGGTGCCTACCCGGCTGGCTGTGAATGTAACTGTGCCGGTTGGGTTAGGTGCGGCGATTGTGTTAGCCGCGATCACAGGGGAGGTGTGCACGTCGATGATCGGCACGCTCGGCAGGTCGAGTTTCAGTTCTCCGGCGCCGGCAGGAAGGCTGTTGGTCACTGCGATGCTGACCTCATCGCCTTGGTTGACGACGATGGTCGGGCCAGGCAGGCTGACCGACCCGGTCGGGGTGCGAAAACTCCACACGTTGAGGGGTAGCCCCAGATAGAGGGGTTGCGCCGTGCCGGCCTCGGCCGTCAGTACGCATGTTGCGCCACAATCGCCGGTGATCTGCTGCACAGGCGCCGGGTTGTCGCCGGTGATGATCGACCCGGTGGTGTCGGTGAGCCGAGTCTGGATTGTGGCCCCGTTGGCGGTGAGGCTGATAGTGCCGGCAGCCAGCGCTGTCGCACCCGCCGCAATGGCGACGATGGATTGAAGTTTCCTGTGAGTTCGCATCGCCGTCTCCTACACGTTTCCGCAGTTGGCTGCATTCGACGGATCGACACGAATCAGCGTGAGCTGGCCACCGAAGGCCGCTCCGTAGTTCGTGGCTTCCGCAAGGTTGTGGTTGTGGGCGACGTGGTAGTACTCGCCGCACACGTTCTTGCCCTGCACCTCAGGATTAAGAACGCCGCTGCCACCGATGAACGGTGAGCCGCTCCAATAGTTGCCCTCGGTGAGGTTCGCCTGGGAAGGGATCGGCACCGGCACGGGGCCTTGGCTGCCGTCCTCGAAGTTGTAGTCCTCGACGTTGGTCCAGATGAACGTGGCGTCGATCGTGCTGCCCGGCTCGACCACGATCGCGAACTTCTCCATCGACAAGTCGGTTGCGCCGTCGGCCAACATTCGGCCGTCCTTGGCGATCACCTTTTCGTGGTTGCTGTGCGGGTGGAACGGATACGACTCGCCACCGACCGCGAGGTAGCGGATCAACGCCGGCAATGGGTTGCTGATCGGGTCGAACGGCTCGACGTGGGCCAGTGCGCCGTACGGCTGGCTGGGCAGCCAAGCCGCCCCGTTGGGGGCGAGCACATCGGGGAACGAGCGGCCGTTGATCATGAAGTAACGCGGCTTCCAGGTGCCCATGTACTCGGCCGAACGGAGCAGCCCGCCCTCTTCCACGGCGTAGTGCACGTCGGGGTCGAGCTCGGTGAGCATCAGCATGTATTCGTGCTCGGTGGAGTAGATCGTCGTCGGGTCGTTGTAGGCCAGCCGGGCAAACGCTCGCTCGTCCACCGGCAACGCCGCCAGGGCGGCTGCGGTGACAACCGTCGCTGGATAGATGATCACTGCGCCGACCAGACCCATCTCGATCTGCAACTGCTGGTCGGTGCCGCTCTGGTAGAGGTACGTGCCCGGCTCGTCCGCCTTGAAGGTGTAGGTGACCGAGTGACCGAAACCGGCGTCGTTAGTCAACGATTGCAACACACCGGCGCCGTCGAACTGGGCCTGCGCCGGGCGACCATTGACCTTGACGTTGTCGATGCCGACGAACTGTGCCGATGTGGGCACCGGCAGCTCGTTGCGCAACGTCACGGTGACCGTGTCACCCTGGTCGGCGCACAGCACCGGGCCCGGGTACTGGAAGGCGCCGTTGGCGTTGGTGTAGCTCCACATCACCATGCTGTTGCCGTCGGGCATGTTGATGATCCCGCTCTTGGCGGTGAGCACGTAGTTCTTCACCCCTACTGAGCTGCCGTTGGGGTCGGCGCAGGCGATGCCCTCGGCCTTCACCGAGGCTGCACCGATCGGCGCTGG
>JAYTZE010000159.1:0-17613 GCA_043742385.1 Ilumatobacteraceae bacterium | reverse complement strand
CCGCGGTGAGGTCGACATGGTTCAACAATCCCAGCACTCCGGAATCCCTGACGGCTTGCTCGACCGCTCGAGCCATGAGATCCACCGGATCGGACGGGTTGTGCTCGGCCTCGCTGAGCGACTGGGCCCCCGAAACCGTGGCGGCCCCGATGATGACGGGCAATTGTGGCGATGCTTTGCGACTCATGGATGTGCGCGGCCGGGTCTGAGCATCGAGGTTTCTATATTTGCGCAGACGACACAGCGCCCGACAACATCAGTTCCGGTTGTTCGATTGCGTGGCGAGCTGCGATATAGCCGAACGTGAACGCCGGTCCGATGGTCGCTCCTCCGGCCCAGTACGCCTTTCCAGACGGCGATGCGACGCAGTTGCCGGCGCCGTAGAGGCCGGTGACGGGTGTGCCATCGACGCGGAGAAGCTGACCGTTCCTGTTCGTCAGTGGTCCGCCTTTGGTGTCAAGTGTCGCTGGGGCCAGAATCGTTGCGTAGAAGGGTCCATCGGCGGTGAAGGCGAACATGAGGGGGTTAGCCGCTTCTGCCCGAGTTGGTCCGTTGTAAGAGTTGAAGTAGTGCTCGATCGCGGCGTCGCCGCGATGGAAATCCTCATCGACGCCGGTCTCGGCGAACTGGTTGAATCGGGCGACCGTGGCGGGGAGTTGGGACGAAAAGCTGTTGTCCAACGAAAACGCTCCGACATGTGCCTCAAGTTCGCGAAGCTTCTTCTCGATCGCTTCGGCGAGTCCTTCCAGAGTCTCCGATCTGACGATGTGGCGACGGTCGTCCCCTGGTGGAAGGATCGGATTGCCGAGAGCCGACCCACGGTAACGATCGTCGGTCGCCTGATCCCAGATCATGAACAAGAACAAGTTGGGATACTCGGCTAGATAGCCGTCCCAGACCTGGAACGCTTGCATCGCCTCGTGATATTGGAGCTTCTCGTTCACGACCCGCTTGCCGTACTTGTTGACGAAGATCATCGAGTCGCCAGGAGGAGCGAACAAGCACATCACGGTCGGATCGTCCTTGTCTGCCCACAACGCTCTCTCCAGAGGCATTGGGGCCGCCCACGGGTAGTTCATGTTGCGCAGTGGCAACCCGAAATCTGATGCGATCTCCACCAGGTCGCCTCGACTCGACTCAACAGCGCAACTGCCGAACACCGGGCCAAAGAGGAAGTTGCGGCGGAGTTCTTCGTTGTGAGCGAACCCCCCTGTTGCGAAGATCACTCCCTTCCGGGCGTGAACAGACTCGGTCGTTCCATCCCCGCCGGACGCGACGACGCCGACAACCTCGTCACGATCGTTGACGACAAGATGCCGGACGCGTCGGTCGACGCGAATGTCGATGCCGAGACGCACAGCTGCGCGATGCAGACCCGCGACCAACACTTCGCCGAAACCGACGTTGCCGTCATCGTCGAACGGTTGCAGCACTCGACCGTATGGCGCCTTGTTCTCCGGAAGCTTGGCGTAGTAGTCGGGAATCTCGGCGGCGTGATACGCCCGTATCGCTCCAATGTCTTCGAGGAATTGGGCGGCGTCGGCGGCGTTGTCGTAGAACGCTTCGATCAACTCGTATTCCCATTCAGGCAGTCCGAATCGATCGGCGTTGGCTCGATACATGTGAGGTCGCGACAGGCGGGCCATGTATCGAATGGCGTCGGCTTTGCCGTCTGTGTAGCCGGCGGCGCGAAGATGCGCATTGTTCGGCACCCAGTACCAGGCCGCGGACTTGTTGGTCGTCCCGCCAACGATCGTCGCTGCTTCCAGCATGACTACTGACGCACCCGCGTGCGCAGCGTTGAGTGCTGCGGAGAATCCCGCAGAACCTGCACCAACGACCACAATGTCGGCGCTTGTCTCGAACCTCGTGTCCCCGTCGCCAATGAACATCCGACCGGTGTCAGGTTGTGCAGAACTCATCGGAACTTCCCCCTTGTTGGCATTGCCTCGGCTGACCTCGCCAGGCAGACGAACCATGTCGACTTGGATTCATCGTCGCGGTCATGTTCTCTCGTTGCGTGTGTCAATCTGAGAAGCACGTCGGCGGCCACAAAGCGGGCGCGACCATCCGGCCAGGATTTTGTTCGCGTCCCGAATTGAGACAGTCGTGTGGTTCCACGGCGGCCGATCATGACCTCATGGGAGGTCGTGGGCAGCCCCGACCCAGCATTCGTGCACAGAAGGAGAGAACCGATGGACCAAGCGGCATCCTCGAATGGAAGCGCAGGCGACACCGACCTCGATGTCGTCGTCATCGGCTCCGGGTTTGCCGGTCTGTATGCGCTCCACAAGCTGCGCAACGGGCTCGGCCTGAAGGTGCGGTCGTTCGACGACGCTGGGGACGTCGGCGGCACCTGGTACTGGAACCGGTACCCGGGGGCACGGTCCGACACTGAAGTCACGGCCTACTGCTACTCATTTGACCGCGAGTTGTTCAACGAATGGAAATGGACCGAGCGGTACCCCCGCCAGCACGAGATCCTGAACTATCTCAACCATGTCACCGATCGGTTTGACCTGCGACGCAGCATCACGTTCAACACGACATTGTCGAGCGCGGTGTTCAACGAGGGCACCAACCGATGGGACATCACCACCAGTGCTGATGAACATCTATCGGCTCAGTTCCTCGTCGCAGGTGTCGGGCTGCTGTCGTCGACCGTGTACCCCGACTTCATCGGTCGCGACACATTCGCCGGCGAGACTTATCACACCGCACGGTGGCCGCACGAAGGACTCGACTTGTCGGGAAAGCGAGTCGGTGTGATCGGAACGGGATCGAGTGGTGTGCAGGTGATCACGCAGATGGCTCCAGAGGTCGACCGGCTGGTGGTGTTCCAGCGTCGGCCGCAATACAGCGTTCCCGCCCAGCACGGCCCAATCCCACAGAAGACGCTGGCCGAGATTCACGCCGACTACGACGGTTACTGGGACAGCGTCCGCAAGTCGATCACCGCTTTCGGATTCACCGAGAGTGCAGTACCAGCGATGAGTGTGTCCGAGGCCGAACGCGACGCCGTCTTCCAGGAGGCGTGGGACATCGGCGGTGGCTTCCGATACATGTTCGCCACGTTCGGTGACATTGGAGTCGACCCCGTGGCCAACGAGGCCGCAGCATCGTTCATCCGTCGCAAGATCAAAGAGATCGTCAAAGATCCGAAAACCGCTGAGGCGTTGACCCCGCACGACCTGTACGCCCGCCGACCACTCTGCGATGCCGGCTACTACGAGACGTTCAACCGCGACAACGTCGATCTCGTCGACCTCAGGGTCGAACCCATCGAGGAGATCACCCCGAACGGTATTCGCACATCGGAAACGGAGTACGAACTGGATGTGCTCGTTTTCGCGACCGGGTTCGACGCAGTGACAGGTAACTACGTCAAGATGAACATCCAAGGTCGGAACGGCGAGCAACTGCGTGACAAATGGGCAGACGGTCCGCGCAGCCTTCTCGGCGTGGTCAACTCGGGTTTTCCCAACATGTTCATGGTCTTTGGCCCGATGGGTCCGTTCACAAACCAGCCGCCTGCTCATGAGGTTCAAGTCGATTGGATCGCCGGGGCCATTCAGCGCGTACGCGACACCGACGCTGGATTCATCGAGGCCACGAAGGAGGCGGAGGATGCGTGGATCGACGAGTGCAACACGATCGCTCATTCGACCTTGTTCACCAAGATCGACTCGTGGATCAACGGTGCCAACGTGCCTGGAAAGGCCGTCGCAGTCAATTTCTACATGGGCGGAATGGGCGCCTACTGCGACCGATTGGAGCAGCTCGTCGACAACGGCTACGAGGGCTTCGCAGTCGGCGCATCACCGTCACCGTGAAGCGTCACGCACCGATCGAAACAGACGGTTGAAATTCGGCTGACCGCTTGCGGCGGTGACACCGCCATCGACGACCAGGTTGTGCCCAGTGATGTACGACGCGTCGTCGGAAGCGAGGAAAGCGATCGCGGCCGCGATCTCTTCTGGCTGACCCGGCCTGCCCATCGGCACCAGTCGCTCGTACTCCTCACCGAAGCGTTTCAGAACGCTCGCCAGCATTGGAGTGGCCACTCCTCCCGGACACACGGAATTGACCCTCACACCGTCGGGCGCGTGGTCGATGGCCAGACTTCGAGTCAAGTTGGCAACGGCACCCTTTGCGGTGTTGTAAGCCGCCAGTCCGTAGTCGGCGAACAGGCCTGAGATCGAGCAGGTGTTGACGATGCACCCCTTTGTCGTGATCAGATGCGGGAGAGCGGCCCGCGACGCGTAGAACACCGAATCAACATCGACCGCCATCACCCGGTGCCACTGCTCCGGCGTTATCTCGGTGACGTGGCCGAACGCGCTGATACCTGCATTGTTGATCACGATGTCGAGCCTCCCGAACGACGCGATCGCGCACTGGACCAGATCGTCGACCTGCTGAGCAACGGCTACGTCGGCGCAGCACGACTCAACCGCGACGCCACTCGAAGCCAACCGAGCGACTACGTCGCCGAGCCGGGCGGCGTCGACATCGGCGAGCACCAACGAGGCGCCTTCGCTGCCGAGTCGCAGGGCAGTGGCTTCACCGATTCCCGAACCAGCACCCGTGACGATGGCGACTCGACCCTCGAAGCGACCACGTCGCAAGCCCACCTCTGACATGCCTACATCGTCGCAACCTGGGCCCGTCAGAACCGTCTCAGTTTGGGTCAGTGCCGGCCTCCTGCACATCAGTACGGTCTAGATGTGCGAGCTCTTCGGTACCACGGTCGCAGGGACGTGCGTCTGGAGGAGCTGCCTGAACCGTCCCCCGGGCCCGGCGAGGTGCTCATCCGCGTCGCCTACAACGGGCTGTGTGGGAGCGACGTTCACGAATACTTCGAAGGGCCCGCCGCGACAACGGTCGACCCTCACCCGTTGACGGGCTGCGCCCTGCCTTGCGTGCTCGGCCACGAGTTCTCCGGTCGGATTGCTGAACTCGGCGATGAAGTTGTCGATCTGCACGTTGGGCAACTGGTCGCCGTCGAGCCGATCGAGACCTGTTTGACCTGTGCGCGCTGCCGGTCAGGGCATCGTCACCTGTGCCGGAAAATCGCCTTTCACGGCTACAACCGCCACGGTGGTGGCTTGTCGGAACTGACGGTTGTGCCGAGACAGATGGTGCATGTGTTGCCTGCTGGGTTGTCCGCCGTGCACGGCGCGTTGGTGGAGCCGATGGCTGTTGCTCGTCGCGCGGTCCGCCGCACCGGCGTCCGTGAAGGTACCGGCTTGGTAGTCGTGCACGGCGCCGGCCCGATCGGACTGGGCGCGCTGCTGGCACTCCGCGACGGCGGCGTTCACGTGGTCGCCGTCGACCCCTCGCCGGCCAGGCGGGCCGCGGCCACCGCCTTGGGCGCGCAGACCGTCGTCGACCCGGCTAGCGAAGACGTGGTGTCAGCCGTTCGCGATCTCACCGGCGGCGTCGGGGCCGCTGCGGCTATCGACGCAGCCGGCGTGCCGTCTGCTTTTTCAGCTGCCCTGCGCAGTACCCGACCCGACGGCATCGTCGTGCTCGTCGCGCACCACCAAGCCGCGTTGACGCTGAGGTCTGGTCACCTGATCTTCAACGAAATCGCCATAACCGGCAGCTCGATCTACGACGCCGACGACTTCGCCTGGGTGATCGGTGCGATGCAGCGCGGCGCCTATCCACTTGACGGATGGATCACGACCATCCAGCTCGACCGCACTGTCGACGATGGCTTCGAAGCGCTACGCGAGCAGCGAGTGAACAAGGTGCTCGTACAACTCGCTGGCACCACGCTCGAAGGCCCTTCGGGCAGGCCGGTCGCCGAGCCGAGTGAACAGAATGGCGAGGTGCAGAGGAGAAGCGCCTAGACGCCGCCGCGGGCTCAGTCGATCACGTCGCTGAGAAAACTGGTCAGTCATCCGGCCTTGCGTCCAACTGGCGTCTTCGGAAGGTGAAGAATGTGCGTTGGAAGCCCACACCGTGATCGAGACGTCACCGCTCACGAGGGCAGAAGGAGGTAGGTCATGGCCACCGATCGAATCGCCGTTGCCCAACGAGGGATCGTGCTTGCCGACGCCGTACGCGTGCGTTCGGCACCGCGGGGGCGAGCCAAGGCCGGAGCCCGCACTACACGGAAGCCAGCGAAGGCCAGCGGCGCGCTGACGGGGCCGTTCCTCTCGCCCGGATCCCTCACCAAGGCCGAGCGACTGCGGTTGATCGACGGGATCGAAACGGTGATCGATGGTGTGTACACGCACCTCCCGCTGAAGCGCGCCCGCTATGGCACGGATCCGGTTCAACGACTGCGCATCTTGCGATCGCAGGTCGACCAGCTCACCGACGATGCCTTCCATCTAGAGCTTGCCGATCTTGTCACGCGTTTGCGCGACGCGCACACGCGGTACGCCGGCCCGGTCACCCTGGCGAACAAGGTGGCCGCCTTGCCGTTCTTGGTCGAGATGATCGGTACCGCGAGCGCACCGACGTACGTGGTGACCAAGGTTGGCCATGGGCTGGAGACCACGTTCCGTCCCGGAGTCGTCGTCGAATACTGGAACGGTGTACCCATCGACCGCGCAGTGCAGCGCTACAGCGAATCTGAGGTCGGCGGTCGACCCGACAGCCAGCGCGCGTGGGCAACGCAGAGCCTGACACTGCGCTCGTTGCAATACAGCCCTCCACCCGACGAGCAGTGGGTGATCGTCGGCTATCGCTCCACCACCAACACCGGCGCGCTCACAGGGCCGGCGCGCGAAGTCAAGATCACGTGGCAGGTCATCGACCCCTCGGAGATCGCCCCACTTTTGGACGGCGGGCCAACCGGGCGCGTGCCGGTTCGACTACGCCGCACAAGGGCGATCGATCCAGCGGCCGCGGCGATCCGACAAGCGAAGATGCTGCTATTTGCACCAGGCGCATTGACGGGCAAACAGGCAACAACACCAAAGCGCGCCGCCGCGACGACACGACGCCCTCCGAGGGCCGATGTGATCGCGACCAGCCTGACCAAGACCCTCAAGGCGATGTCGATCAGCGCTCCGGGTGGCGCGTACGGCTACCTGCGCATCTATGGATTCGACACACTGCCCGGGCCATTCGTCACCGAATTGATCCGCCTCGTTGCGCTGCTCCCCGATCGCGGGCTGATCCTCGATCTGCGCGGCAATCCCGGTGGCTATATCTGGTCAGCCGAGCTCGCCTTGCAACTGTTCACGCCAAACCCCATTCAGCCGACCCGGTTCTCAGTGCTCGCCACCCCGTTCACGCGCGACATGGCCGGGTTGCCGTCGCTCCGCGATGACCTGCTTCCGTGGAAAGCGTCGCTCGACGCAGCGGTTCGCAATGGCGAGCTGTACTCGCAACCCATCCCGATCACCGATGTCGACGCATGCAACTCGATCGGTCAGCAGTACGGCGGACCGGTGGTGTTGGTGAGCGACTCGACGACGTACTCGGCCGGCGATCTGTTCTCCGCCGGCTTCGTCGACAACGGGATTGGTCCGTTCGTGTGCGTGGGCGAAGCAACGGGCGCGGGCGGCGCGAACGTGTGGGACTACGCCGAGCTTCGGACAGCGCTCGCCGGCTCAGCGATCCAACTTCCCGCACTACCCGATGGCATCGGCCTGTCCCTGTCGTACCGTCGGGCAACACGGTCAGGGCCTAGCGAAGGCCTCCCGATCGAGGACATCGGTATCTCCGGCGAGTCGTACGCGCTCACCCGCGACGACCTGCTCGCCGGCAATCGCGATCTCATCGCGCGCTGCATCGCGCTGCTCGGGCAAGTGCCGCCAACCAAGATGTCGGTCGCGCTTGATGGTCCGGCACGCAAGGTCACCGTGACGACCAGTGGGTTGACTCGCGTTGACGCTCTGTTCGATGGACATCCGGGCACGACGACGACCGTGACCGGGACTGCGACGAAGACCATTGCCTACCCAGCCGGCACGAAGACTGTCGACCTGACGGGATGGAGCGGTGGCCGGGCCCAACAACGACGGCGACTCAGCACCAGCTGAGGGCGGCCACTCGGTGAACACCTCGAGGGACCTTTGGCGGTAGTGGTCTTCTTCCACTCGGTACACCCTGGTGGGTATCAGGAGGAACATGATGCAGGCTCGACCAGGCCATAGGGCGCGACACGTCGCCGCAAATCCGTCGGTCGTAGTTCTCGATGTGCGCACGCCTGCCGAATTCGCCGAGGGCCACCTGGCGCGCGCCGCGCTTGTCAACTTCAACGCCTCGGACTTCCGCGACCAGATCGCTCAGTTCGACCGATCCGCGATCTACCTCGTCTACTGCCATTCGGGCAACCGCAGCGCTCAGGCGACAGCGATCATGGCGCAGCTTGGGTTCGTCAGGGTCAACGAACTCGACGGAGGAATAGCCGCCTGGCAGGACGCCCATGGACCAGTCGTCACGTAGATTCGCGTTCCGGTCGGTGCTCGCCGTGTGCGCGCACCCTGACGACGAGTCGTTCGGACTCGGCGCGGTGTTGTCGACGTTCGCCGGACTCGGCATCGAGACGCGTGCTCTGTGCTTCACACGAGGCGAAGCCTCGACCCTCGGCGCTGCCGGCGTCGAACTGACTGCGACGCGGGCCGCCGAACTGGCCGCTGCGGCAGCAGTCCTCGGTGTGACCTCAGTCCGGCTGCTCTCATACCCGGACGGAGCGTTGTCGGAAGCGACCCTCGAGGAGCTCTGCCGTGAAGTGGAGACCTCGGCAGCGCTTGATCCGATCGATTGCCTCTTGGTGTTCGACGAAGGTGGCATCACCGGGCATGCTGATCACCAACGCGCCACCGATGCTGCGCTGGCAACCGGCGAGCGTCTCGGTGTTCCGGTTCTCGCGTGGACGTTGCCGATCCCGGTTGCTGTAGCGCTGAATGATGAGTTCGGTACCTGCTTCGTGGGTCGTGAACCGTCTGAGATCGATCTCGAGCTCGAGGTCGACCGGGGGCTCCAAGAGGACGCGATCTTGTGCCACGCCAGCCAGTCCGCCGACAACCCTGTGCTGTGGCGCCGACTCACGCTCCAAGGACCCACCGAGTCATTGCGTTGGCTCAGCGGTCGTGACAGTGACTAGGGCTCGATCGTCGGCACCGCAGCAAGTGCTGCAGCGAGGAGGTCGGCAGCCTCGTTCGCGATTTGCAAGAAGGCGTCGCCCGTCATCAACTCTCGCGGGTCTACCGCGCTGATCCTCGTGGCACCACCGATATCGGCGAGCACCACGTTGCACGGCAGCAGCAGACTGACGGACTCGTCGAGCTCCAGGGCTCGGTGAGCAAACGTCGGGTTGCAAGCGCCGAGGATTTTCAACGGCGCTCGCTCAACGCCGAGCTTGGCCTTCAGAGTGGCGGCGACGTCGATCTCGGTGAGCACTCCGAAACCTTGACTCGCGAGGGCTTCACGCACGGCGGCTTCTGCCTCCGCCATGGGGAGCTTGGTGGTCGTTTCGATGGCGCGCATGTCAGCTCTTCCCCGGCACCGCGAAACGGGTCAGACCCAATTCGGTCTCGATGGCGCGGCGTGGACGAGCACCCAACGCTTGCTTGGTGAGCTTGCCGCCCTCGAACAGCCCGATCAGCGGGATGCTGCGAATGCCGTATCGGCCGGCCACAGCCTGGTTGGCGTCGACGTCGACCTTTACGACCTTGATCGCCGCCCCGTACTGATCTGCTAGAGCCTCGACCTCAGGCGCCACGGCGCGGCACGGGCCGCACCACTCCGCCCAGAAATCCACGACCACGGGCACGGTCGCACCGAGTACCTCACGCTGAAAGGTCGCCTCGTCGTCTGCCTTGATCACGGTTGCCATGTCTGGTCCTCTCGCTTCGGGCCACGATGGCCACCAACGATACAACATATACCCCTATGGGTATATTCCCGTCCATACGGCGGTGGGCGTTCTACGATTCCAGCATGGCCACTTACTTGATCGATCGAGCTCGGAAGATTCCGACATGATCCTGTCGCCGCGCTACGACGGGCCGGCGATTCTCTGTGTCGACGGACACCCGAACGATCAGCTCCAGCCGCTCACCCGCCAACGCCGACGAATAGCAGCGATGCTCGCCGAACTCTGCGCTGGGGATCGGGTTGGGACGTGCGATCAAAGGCGTCTTTGCTGTCGATGCAACCGACCCCACCATCCGATTCGTGCTCGACGTCGGTGAATCGGTGTCGGTACGCGAGCAAGACGCTGCGGCAACCATTCCTTGCTTGCGCGGCGACGCCGTGACTCTGATCGAAGCACTCAGTCTGCGCGCTCCCCCGCCGCCGTCGACCCCGATCGAGTGGTCACAACTCCTCGCCGGGCTAGCCATGGCGTTCGACGCAGTCTGATCGCCATGCTTCGATGCGCCGGTGGGTGGGCTCAGCGCCTCACTCTGGGGTCCCAGGTGGGGGTGCAGATCGTATAGCGCTTGTCGATGTCGAAACGTCGAATCGTCGCGACCATTTCGAATGTGCAGAACATGATGCCGACTGCGACGAGGAGGTCGTGGTTGTCCTTGCGCCACACTTCGTCGGCGACAGCTCGGTCCATCATCTGCCACCAGTCAGCTTCGGTGAGCCACAGGAAACTGCCGTCAGGAAGCTTGTACCCGACACCTGTCGTGGGACTTGGCATCGCCGGTCGCAGCTTGTTGACGAAGTCACACTTCTCGACTGAGTCCCAGTCGCCGGTGTGGACGAACCTGGTGATCGTGTCGACGATTTCGACACACCGGATCTCTCCTGGCAACTGCCATTTGTCGACAAGCTTGTGCAGGGCCGCACCGTTGCCCTCATCGAGGATGGTCAACAGCCGGCGACACGCAATCGGGTCGGATAGGCCGGCCAGTGCGCCACTCCACGCCTTCATCCGAACTGCGACGAGATCGACATCTTCATCGGTGATCATGATGAGCTCCTTTCGCTGCGTCTTCACTGCATTCTGAAGACACACCTACAGAGCTCGTGGCTCAGATTCAGATACGAAGGAATGGAGATCGTCCAACATACCGGCCGCGCCGGGCGCCACCCCGAGATCTGCCTTACATACCCCCTAGGGTACTATCGGGCGTACCCCTGCACGTATACCGACCGAAGGAAGCTGCCGATGGAAATCCCCGAGGAAACAGTCGCCGATCTCACCCGGCGCCTTCGCCGCGTAGAGGGGCAGATTCGCGGTGTGCAACAAATGCTCGCCGACGGTCGCGACTGCCGTGACATCGTCACCCAGATGTCGGCGGCGAGCAAGGCCCTCGATCAGGCCGGCTTCCTACTGGTTGCCGGCGGACTCACGTGGTGTATCGCCAATCCCGAGGAATCTGCCGCCGAGGGCTATGCACTCGACGACGTACGACGGATGTTCATGAAACTCGCTTGACGAGGACCAAGGGCCTGCCATGGATACCAGGTGGGGTATATCGTGCACGGGAGAAGCGCAAAGAAGGTCGGGATGGCTTCCAATGGCCTGATCGTATTGACCTGACCGAAAGGAACCCAGCATGAGCGGCAGCGACTACGGCAAGTCAGTGCTTGAAGAACTGCGGCCCCTGCACCGGGAGCTACGACACGCAATCCCCGACGTCTACAAGGGTTTCGCCGAGTTTCACCAGGCTGCATTCGCGGCCGGTGAACTCGACGCAAAGACCAAGGAACTCATTGCGCTGGCCATCGGCGTCATCCAGCGCTGCGACGGCTGTATCGCATCCCACGCCGAAGGTGCCGCCCGCTCCGGCGCGACCCGGCAGGAAGCGGCCGAAGCGATCGGCGTGGCCATGCTGATGAACGGGGGTCCCGCCACCATCTACGGGCCCCGTGCCTACGCGGCGTTCTGCGAGTTCGCGCTCGAACCGGTCGGCTGAGTTCGTCGTCGATCGCTCGCTACGGCTGGTGTGAGGCTGGTTCGGGGCGACCGAACAGAAACCCTTGTGCGTACTTGCAGCCCATCTGCCTCAGCGCTGCGGCTTGTTCAAGGGTTTCGACTCCTTCGGCCACAACGCCGATGCCAAGCTCGTCAGCGAGCGAGATGATCGACTGAGCAATGGCGGTGTCCCGGGTTCGAAGACCGATACCCGTCACGAAGAGGCGGTCGATCTTGAGGGCGTTCACCGGAAACTGTCGAAGGTACGTCAAGCTTGCCCAGCCGGTGCCGAAGTCGTCAATCGACATCGACACGCCGAGGTCGCGGATCCTGTGGAGGCTGCGAGTCGCCTTGTCGAGGTCCTGCACCAACGTCGTCTCCGTGATCTCGAGCCAGAGCTTGTCGGCCGGCAGACCGGTTGCGACAAGGATCTCGGCAAGTCGGTCGGGCAACCGCTCGTCGAGGAGTTGCACGCAGGAGAGGTTGACGGCGACGTGAAGTTCATTTCCAACGTCGCGCCACCTCTGGACCTGAGCGCAGGCGGTTTCCAGCACGCTCTGACCGAGTTCGATGATCTGTCCCGACCGTTCTGCCGCGTCGATGAATTCGTGCGGAGCGAGTAAACCGCGTTCGGGATGCTGCCAGCGGGCAAGCGCTTCCACACCGATGACGACATTGTCGACGAGTCGAACCACCGGTTGGTAGTGAACCACGAACTCACTGTTTTCATTTCCGTGCCGTATCTGCACAGCGAGTCCACTGTCCAGCGGTGGACTCTCGCTCGTGCGAACGTTGCCGGTGACGGGTCGGTTCACCATCACGGCACCGATCGGCCTCCCACTGTCGTCGTGCACCAGGGTTGTCGAACCGAGCAACGCAATGCTGCTGCCGTCACAGCGTCGTACGCACAGCTCTCCGTGCCAACGACCGTCTGTTTGCAGCTGCCGATCGGCGGACAGGCGGTCCCGCTCGGGGCCGACCCACGCGTTGACCTCGTTGAGCGGCCGGCCGATGACCTCGGCACCCGTCCAGCCGTAGAGCTCCTCAGCGGCGACGTTGAAGCTCTGGATGCGAAAGTCCTGGAGGTCGGTGACGATGACGGCGTCGGCGACCTCGGTTCGTAGCCCAAGCGCATGGTGTCGAATCAGGTCCAAAGCGGAGGCGTCCCACATCGTGATCTGGCTGGCTGATTCCCCGTGCCATGACACCGGGGTCGACGTCCACTCCACGGGACGCTCGATGCCGTCGAGTCGGCGAAGCGTGATCACTTCCGGGCGCGGCCAGACACCCAATTTCGTGCTTTCGTGGCGGGCGGACGCAGCCGACAGTGACTGAGGGGCGACGAAATCCAAGAGATCCCGTCCGATTGCCTCATCCGCTTGCGTTACACCCAACAGGGCGAGTGCCTCGTCGCTTGCGAACACGATGGTCGCCCCGACGATCACGATCCTCGAATCCGGCGAGAGCCGCACGATCCGCGAGGGAGCAAACGCGCTGATGGCGGCAGCCGTGGCAACTGCAATGGGGCCGCGATCCGCGAGGTCGTCATGACGACGCAGACGTCGCGCCTTGTCGACATACATCTCTGCATCCGCTGCCTTCAACAGAGAGTCCACCGTGGAGCCGCTCGTGCTGGAAGCGACACCGACCGATATTCCGGTCACCACCTCGGTTGCACCGATTTGGAACGGCTCGGACATCACGATTCGCAACCGCTCGGCGAGCGCAGATGCCTGCCCGCTCGCGAGTTCTGGGCAGACCAGTACGAACTCATCACCGCCGAACCGGCAGAGCCGATCGCGTTCTCGCACAGCCCGGCTGGTGCGGGAGGCAACCTTTGCCAGGAGTTCGTCTCCGACGTGATGCCCATAGCGATCGTTCACTGCTTTGAAATCGTTGATATCGAAGAACATCACCGAGACCGGGCGACCCGCGCTTTGCACAAGCTGTTCCTTGATGGCTCGGATGGCCACCCGACGGTTGGGAAGACCAGTCAATAGATCCGTCTCCGCGAGTATCAGCAGGCGATCGGTCATCAGCTTGCGCGCGGTCATGTCGACATGGAAGACAACAGCACCCGCGCCCGCGTCGACCGGCGCTGACGACGCGCTGAGCACGAACCACCTATCCTCGATCGGCGACGGGCACGGATACTCGAATTCGAGATGCTCCCGATCGCCACTCAGGATCTCCCGCAAACCCGCGGCGACCGTCGCAGCTCCATCAACACCTGAAGCAGCCGCCGCATCACACGTCGACAGGTAGTTGACCCCTCGGCCAGTCCCCGCGTTCGTACCACCGTTCAAGTGGGCGAACAATCGCCATGCCTCATTCGTGTCGAGAATCGCGCCATCCCCGCCTATCACCGCAGCGCCGGCACTGAGCCGGTCGAACGCATAGGAACGCACGGCCATATCCGGATCGACTCGAGTTTCGGCGATCCTCATAGGTAACCCATGGCATCCTTGTCAGCGCGTTTCTCTCGCCGGGGTCTAGAGCAACACGACTTCTCCGCCAGATCCCAGGCGACATTTCACACGCTTGTGTACCCGGGTGACGAGCAGATCAAACCTCAACCGCCGATAGACCCAGATGTTGCCACTGCTCTTCCCGTCTGTTCGGTGCTCGAGGTGGGCCGGAAGATCCGCCGAGTTCACCGGCACGCGACATACCAGAAACACTTTCGAAACAACCCCACGCGAGTCTGTCGACCTCAACCTCGATGAACGGAGCAGTGCATGGATTCTGGAAGCCTGGCATGGGTGCTTGTATCAGCGGCTCTCGTGCTCTTCATGACACCGGGCCTCGCGTTCTTCTACGGCGGCATGGACCGCAGCCGAAACGTGCTGAACATGCTGATGATGAACTTCTACTGCATCCTGATCGTTCCCATCGTGTGGATGGCCGTCGGCTATTCGCTCGCGCAAGGCGGCACAGGCGACTTCATCGGCAACTTCGATTTTCTGTTCCTCAAAGACATCAGCATCCTCGAGGACAACGGAGGCCAGATCGCCACGATCGCATTCCTCGGAATGTTCGCCTGCATCACACCCGCTTTGATCTCGGGAGCGGTCGCTGACCGCATGAAGTTCTCCGCGTGGGCGCTGTTCGTACCCCTGTGGTTGCTGTTGGTCTTCGTCCCCGTGTTCAAGTGGATCTACGGCGGCTGGCTGGGTGATCGTGGTTCGCTCGACTTTGCGGGCGGCACTGCCATCCATGTCAACGCAGGCATCGCCGCACTCGCCGCTGTGTTGATTCTCGGCAAGCGCAAAGGGTGGCCCACCGACGGACATCCACCGCATTCAATGCCCCTCGTGATGATCGGCACCGGCATCTTGTGGTTCGGCTGGTTCGGCTTCAATGCGGGCTCGGCGCTCGGTGCCACCGGCCAAGCTGCGCAAGCATTCATGAACACCTTCCTCGCTGCGGCCGCTGCCGGACTGATGTGGGTGATCATCGAACGATTCCGAGATGGGCACGCCACCAACCTCGGCGCGGCATCAGGGATCGTGGCCGGTCTCGTGGCGATCACCCCGGCGGCGGGTTTCGTGTCGGGCGCGGCACCGCTGGCCATCGGCGCTGTCGCTGGTGCAGCGTGCTGCTACGCCGTGAGGCTCAAGAACAAGGCGGGCTACGACGATGCCTTGGACGTCGTGGGTGTTCACTTCGTCGGTGGACTCGTCGGCTCACTGACCATCGGATTTTTCTCGAACCCTGAATTCTTCGGGGCCGAGTTCAAAGCAGGGCTGTTCTACGACGGCGGCCTCAATCTGCTCGGCGAGCAGGTGCTGGCCAACATTGCGGCGATCATCTGGTCGTTCGGCATCACGCTGGGCATCATGATCGTGCTGAAGAAAACCATCGGGGTTCGTGTCAGTGACGAAACCGAAGCCCAAGGCCTCGACTTTGCCGAGCACGCCGAAACCGCTTACCACTGACCGCCAAGCACGAAAGCAGCCTCACATGAAACTGATCACAGCGATCGTCAAGCCGTTCAAGCTCGACGACGTGAAAGCAGCGCTCGCCTCGTCGGGCATTCTCGGCATGACAGTGTCGGAAGTGCGCGGGTTCGGCCGGCAGCGCGGACATACCGAATCGTACCGAGGGACCGAGTACCAGCTCGACTTCGTGCCGAAGGCGAAGATCGAAGTCATCGTCGACGACGCCCGAGCTGACTCAGCGGTCGACACCATCCTGGCTGCCGCGAGCACGGGCAAGATCGGCGACGGCAAGGTGTGGATCACCAACGTCGAAGAAATCGTCAGAATCAGAACTGGCGAGCGCGGAGCCGACGCGATCTGACACAGGCGCTCCTCAGTTGCGCCGGTCGGCCCGAGGTTCTATGGTGTCGCGCGTCTCGTAGGGGGAAGTCGGTGCGATGCCGACGCTGACCCGCAACCGTGTGCCCGCAAGGGTGAGCCGGAGCACCCGATGTGGCCCATATCCCAATTGCCGTCGAGGTTGCGGTTCGCGGGTGTGCGCTTCGGCTCCGGCTCGCGTTCATCTGTTCGTCGTGGCCTGTTCATGCGAGGAACACGAACATGCGCATCACCCGTCATCTGGCCACGGTTGCAGTAGTAGCCGTCGCCGCCACCTCCGTCATCGGATTCGTAAGCCAGTCGCGCGTCGCCGCTGCTGTTCCCTCCGCCGAACCAGCGCTGCTGTGGTTGGAAGGAGAGCTGAACGACAACGGTGGTTCGATGCCGTCCTCGTTCGATCCCACGAAGACCGACTGGGGTCTCACGATCGACACGATCCTTGCGCTCAATGGTGGTGGCCGCGGCGCCGAACCGGCTGCGACCACAGCCACCGAAGGGCTGTCGGCGAACATCAACGACTACATCACTGGAGAAGCATTCTTAGATGTCGGCAGCCACTATTCCGGACCAGTTGGCAAGTCAATGCTCGCCGCGATTCTGCAAGGTGCCAATCCGAGCAACTTTGGCGGGGTCGATCTCGAAGCACTCTCGCGAGCGGCTATTCAGCCGAGCGGAATTCACGAGGGCCGATTCTCTGATGTTTCGATCTTTGGGGACTTCAGCAACGGGTTCGGGCAGGCGCTGAACATCCTCGCCCTGTCGCAGACCACCGCTGGCGTGCCCGCGAGCGCTTCCGACTTCCTGCTCGCTCAACAGTGCCCGGCAGGCGGATTCCGGCTTTCGTATGACCCGCCATTCGTGTTGCCCCCGGCAACTCCGGCGCCCGCCACACGGGGTTGCGTCAGCGACAGTGAGGCTGACACCGATGCGACTGCCTTCGCATTGGACGCGCTGCTGACGCTCGATCCGGGCTCGGTGATCACGGCAGTCGACCGCGCTGCCTCGTGGCTCGTCGACCATCAGGATCCAGTAACCCACGGGTTCGGCGGAACGGGACCAACCGCGTCAGTGAACGCCAACACCACTGGTCTTGCTGTTCACGCCTCGAACGCTGCAGGGCGCGCCGAGGCAGCGACACGTGGTCTCGGTTACGTTCGCAGCCTTCAGCTGAACCCCCTTCAGACCAGCGGAACTGCTGCTGTCGGCGAGGAGGGCGCTATTGCCCGCGACGAGGGAGCGCTCGCAGACGCACTGGCGGGCGGCATCACAGCGCTAGCGCGTGATCAGTGGCGGCGAGCCACAGCGCAAGCAGTGCTGGCGTTCAACTTCCCTGCATTCGTCGCCCCGCGATCCGACCCGGTGACTCTCGATCCGGCTCGCCTGCTCGACACGCGTCCGGGTGAATCGACGATCGATGGCCTGCAGTTGGGCGGCGGCCTGACGCCGGCGGGTTCC
>JAYTZE010000158.1:0-4070 GCA_043742385.1 Ilumatobacteraceae bacterium | reverse complement strand
TAGGCGGTCGAATCTCAATGCGCCGCCGCAGGGCATGCAGCAAGGGTCGGTTCCGATGAGTACCCGTAGCTCCCACGAGCCGGCACTTCGCTGACGTGTCGACCCGCGCATTGGTCCATGCAAATCAACGGCGACGGTGTCAACGACGACGGATCAACGGCGACGGATCCGTGGGCATCGACGTGGGCGCCGTGGGCAATCTCGACGCCAGACAATCGCGACCAGATAACACCTAACCAGGGCTTACAGAGAGCGGACGACGGGATTCGAACCCGCGACCCTCACCTTGGCAAACGTGAAGAGAACGCTCCGTGTAGTCCGCCGAGTCCGCTGACATGGGCTCCTGCCCGCCCATTCGTCCGCCCAGCCCGTCCAGTCCGCCCAGACCGTATACCGGTCTACCATCGCTCTCGCTGTTCGGCGCCTCGCTGATTCATCTGTTCGTCGTGAAGGCAGCCACCCAGACCGGGCGGGATCTCGTCGGCGGCGTGCTGTCCGCGGTACTCACAGGAGGCATTCTCGTTGCGTCCTGCACACGAGACGGTGGTGTCACTCGACATCCCGTTCGCTGACAGTTACGCCTTCGCCGCGGCCCAGCTGGCGAATAGCCCGATGAGCGCGTCGATACTTCCACCACGAACTCGTCGGCGACCTCGAACTGCGCTACGAGTCGTTTGACCTCGCCGGCGACATCGCCCAAACACTCGTCGTCTACACCGCCGAACTCGACTCGCCCTCACAGTCAGCACTCGACCGGCTCGCGCGTGGAACCACCGAACGGACGGACGCGTGATGGCCGACCGGCGAGTGTGGATGATCACCGGCGCCAGCCGAGGCATGGGAGCCGCCTTCTCCAAAGCGGCCCTGGCAGCCGGTGACCCTGTCGTCGCGACCGGACGTCGCCCCGACGAGATCGCAACGGTCCTCGGCGAGTCGAACAACCTGCTCGCCGTCAAGCTCGACGTCACCAGCGTCGACGAAGCCGGTGCAGCGGCGGACGCCGCGGTGAAGCATTTCGGCCGCATCGACGTCCTCGTCAACAATGCCGGTGCTTCCTTCAAGGGCTACTTCGAAGAGATGTCGCCCGAACAAGTCGAACAACAACTCGCGACCAACCTGCTCGGCCCGATGAACGTCACCCGAGCGGTCCTTCCCATCATGCGCCGGCAACGTTCAGGCCACGTCGTTGCAATCTCGTCCGGTGCAGGGCTGATGGGCTTCGAGTACTCGTCGGTGTACGCAGCATCCAAGTCCGGATTGGAAGGCTGGATGGGCGCACTCGACCAAGAGGTCGCCCCGTTCGGCATCCGGACCACGATCATCAACCCCGGTTTCTTCCGCACCACACTGGCCAGCCCAGAGTCGCTCGTCTGGCCAGCGTTGACGATCGACGATTACGCCGAACGCAGCGCCGCGCAACGCACATGGTGGGCAGCAGTAGACGGCCAGCAAGCCGGCGATCCCGACAAACTCGCACAAGCGCTGCTCGCGATCGTCGACGAAGACCCGCCACCCCGGCGGTTCATCGCCGGCGCCGACGTCATCGCACTAGCACAACGCAAGATCGACGAACTCCACGATCAAATCGAATCCCACCGGCAACTCTCGATGTCGCTGAGTTTCGATTCGGAAACCGGCGCCCGCTGAGATAGCAGCGACGCAGCGGTTACGTCACGATCGCTTGGGCGTTGGGTCGCATCACGAGCGGTTCGCCAGGGGCCAGGACATGGATACGCGCGGGGTTCGTCACGCGCCCGTTGAGCGACGCCGGATCGGCATTGAACGGCGTGAACTCGGGCGCGTCCACCGAGCCCCAATGGTGAAGCAGGAGCTCGGCTTCTGGGTAGGCGTTGGCGATCGAGATCGCGCCGTCGAGCCCGAAGTGCCATTCGCTGTCCGAGAAGTCGAACAGCAGCACGTCCGGCGGGGGCATCGACATGTGATGATCCGGGAGCACGCGTGAGTCGCCAGGCGCCCAGATCGTGCCGTCTGGTGTTTCGAGCCAGAATCCGCAGGCGTCCTCGGGAAGGAACCAGTGGGAGTTCTGGCCTGGGATCTCGTTCTGCCAGGCGTGATCTGCCGGGGTGGTGGTCACCCGGACGTCGCCGATCGTGAACATTTTTCCGATATCGTGGCCGTGCGCGGCGAATCCTTGATCGGACATCAATGACGCCACGTACTGCGTCGAGTGGAATGCCGACGTGACCGAGCTGAGATCGCGACAGGTCGGAACGCTGTAGTGGTCGTTGTCGCTGTGTGTCACCAGCACGGCATCGAGGCGCGGCACGGCGTCGGCCGCGATCGGCATCTCGATCAGGATCGGCATGTCGAAGCCGCGAAGTACCGGGTCGATCATCACCACCGTGCCACGACTGTTGATCAGGACGCCCGCCATCCCGAGCCACCGCAGCTCGGTCCGGTCCAATGCCTCAAATGCTTGGACCCCGAACGGTTGGGTTGGTGGAGCCTTGGCCTGAAACGGCATAAGTTGAAGCTACTTCGTTTCCAGATCGACGCGAGCCGGCGCCGTTAGCCCATGCACGCTGGCTGGTCGCCGAATGCGTGCAGCGTCGTGAACAAGGAGCATCGGTGGACAAGCCGTACCAGGATCCCTCGAACACCGTTGAACACAGAGTCGAGGACCTGCTCGCGCGTCTCACCCTGGAGGACAAGCTTGTCTGATGTTCCACGACATCGTCGCCATCGGAGACGGCTGATGCGAGCAAACACAACACCTACGGTCGGCCCGACACCGAGGTTGCCATTGGCCAGATGCGGCTCAATCATTTCAACCTTGCCGGCCAGATCACAGACATCCGAGAACTCGTCGAGTGGCACAACCGTGTCCAGGAACTCGGGGCGCGACCGGACCGGGCATCCCCGTCACGCTCTCACCGTTGATCCCGGCGCACGAGACATCACGGCTTGCAAAACGTCCGCTGCAAAGCGATCGCCGGCGGGCGTGACGTTGGCGTAGAAGTCGAGGGTGGTCGACACGCGGCGGTGGTCGAGGCGACGGGACACGATCGGGATGGGCACGCCAGCGAGCAGCATCTCGGTCGCCATGAAATGTCGAAGGTCGTGCAATCGAAACCGTCGTAGTCCGGCAGCAACGAGATGACGCTGAAACGCTTTCGTCGCCCAATTCGGCTTCCATGCGGCACCATTCGAGTCGACGAACACAAATCGATTCCCGTCGAGTCCTGAGTCGCCGCGAACAGACAGGCAATGTTGGGCCAGGCACTTCATCGTTGCCTCGTCAAGCTCGACGGTATGCCTGCGCTTGCTCTTAGTAGCAGAGAGAACTGGGCCAGACGGGCCTTCGACATAGCCGTTGCTGAACGCGATCTGTCCGATCCGAAGATCGATGTTCCGCCATCGGAGCCCGAGTAACTGTGCACGGCGAGCGCCCGTCATCGCTGCGAGCATCACGAACACGTAGAACTCCGGCTCGCGAACGCGCAGGTGCTCAAGGAGGACGACGAGCTCCTCGGGTGACGGTGGCTCAGGTTCGCGCGACACGACAGTGATGCGATGCGCTCGTTCTGCCGGGTTGTCCCAGATCCATCCCCAGCGCATCGCTTGGCCAAGGGCGGAGTTGAGCACGACATGCACTCGCTTCACCGTGCCGGGCTGCAGTGCCTGCCCACTGACGCCGCCGCGGGCGAGGAGGTGTGAGTAGAGGCTGTCGATCCTTGCTGCAGTCAGGTCGGCGACGAAAACAGTGTCGAGATGTGGGTGCAGTTGCCTGTTGAGCACGGAGCGGGTCTGGCGAATCGTGGTTGGTGACCAGTTCGCGGAGGCGACCATGAACCATTGTTCGAGCAGTTCGCCGACCATCGTCTTGGACGCGACGCTCGGACCGCGTCCGACGATCTCGACCATCGTGGCGAGTTCGCGTTCGGCTTCGGCTCTGTTACCCCGCACCGTCTTGGATCGATAGCACCGTTTGCCGCTCGCCGGGTCGGTGCCGGTGAAGACGCGCAGCTCGTAGGAGCCGACGCTCCGTTGGCGGATCGATCCGTGCATGACCATCCATCGGCACCCCATGGACCGCAGTTGATGGGCAA
>JAYTZE010000157.1:0-1978 GCA_043742385.1 Ilumatobacteraceae bacterium | reverse complement strand
CAATTCGACCCGCTCCCGGAAGCGGTCGGCGTTGACGAAGAACAGCGGGGCGTCAAAGCGGTAGACGACAAGCCCAGGCTCGGTCACCGCCTCTGGGTACGCACCGACGTCGACCCAGCCATCGAGACCCGGGTAGTCACCGAGAATCGCGTCGTGCGGCCGAGCGATTCGGTAGAGCGCCACGATGAGCGACAGGGTCACGGCGACAAGCACCCCCACCAGTACGCCGAACACGATCACCCCGAGGGCCGCAACGACGGCCAAGACGAACTCTTCCCGGCCCACCCTCCACAGACTGCGGTAGCCAGCCAGGTCGATGATGGCGATTGCGGCCGACACGATCACCGCAGCGAGCGCCGCTCGGGGGATCTCGGCCAGGAGCGGACCCAAGCCCAGCAGGGTCGCAACCACGGACGCTGCTGCGAGCAATGACACGAGCTGCGTCTTGCTGCCGAGGGCGGCCGGCACTGCCGTGCGGCTGGCGCTCGACGAGACGGGGAACCCCTGCGACAGCCCCGCAGTCAGGTTTGTCAACCCGAGCGCCAGTAACTCCTGGTTGGCATCGATCCGGTAGCCACGACCGGATGCGATCGAGCGCGCAGTGAGGACGTTGTCGCTAAAGCCAACCAAGGCAATACCTGCAGCGATCGGAAGCAGACGCCCCAGATCGTTTGCCGAGACGCTGGGGATCCCTGGGGCGGGAAGGCCGCCCGGAATCGCGCCGACCAACGCGATGCCGTGATCACCCAGCGCGAACAAGGCGACGATGACCGTGGCCATCGCTACGGCGACGAGCGCGCCGGGTACCTTCGCCGCAACCCGTTTCATCCCGAGAATGAAGGCCAACGTCCCGAAGGCGAGCGCCAGGGTGACAAGGTGCGCGTCACCGGCATTGGTCAACAACTCTTTGAACCGCGGGAAGAATGTGTCAGAGGTGATCGGCACGCCCGTGAAGCTCGCGATCTGGCTGCTGAGGAGGGTGAGGCCGACGCCTGTGATGTAACCCACCAACACCGGCTTCGACAGCACCGAAGCGAGGAAGCCGAGGCGTGCCACTGCTCCGGCCACGCAGATACCCGCCACGACCAACGCCAGCGCGGCCATCAGCGCGATGTATCGCTCCGGTACACCGGCGGCAATCGTGCCCACGCCGGCGGCAGCCAGGATCGCCGTCCCCGGCTCTGGTCCGACACCCAGGTGTCGGCTGGTACCGACCAGCGCATACACGACCAGCGCGCCGATCACGGCGTAGAACCCGAACTGCGGTGCGAGACCCGCCAGTTCGGCATACGCCATCGACTGTGGGATCAACATCGCCCCCACCGTCAGCCCGGCCATGACATCTGCGCGCAACCACTCGCGGCGATAGCTCCGCAGCACACCGAGACCCGGAAGCAATGCCATCACGCGCACGGCAAGAGAGGGACGAGACACGGGGCGACTGTAGGCGGCGCCATCGAACTGAGGCATCAAAAGTCCCCGCTTCGGGGGACTTTGATGACGGCGTCGGGTGGGCGTACACGGACTCGAACCGTGGACCCCGTCGGTGTGAACGACGTACTCTAACCAACTGAGCTATACGCCCCTACGGTGCCGAAAGGCTAGCAGTGGCGAGCATTTCATCCTCACGGCCAATTGTCGCCAAGTCCGATGTCCACGGTCAGATGTTGAATCGAATGCAGACCACGCCGAGGCCCTGGCGGTCCCGGTGGGGCTCGAACTCGGCAGGGCAGCGTTCGTCGGCGCCGATCATGCTCTCGACCACGCCGTCGTGATCGTTGTCGCAGTTGACCTCCGACGCGTCGCCGTTGTCTTCGATCACCACGCACGATCCCGACTCGAGCACATTGTCAGGTGGGCCCGGTGCCGATGGCTCGTAAGTGAACACGCCCAGCAACACGATTACGATGCCAACGGCGGTCATGCCGGCCAGGAACCGCCATGGAAAGCTCGACGGAGGTGGCGGTGCGATCGTCGG
>JAYTZE010000156.1:0-1979 GCA_043742385.1 Ilumatobacteraceae bacterium | reverse complement strand
TGATCTCCACCATCGGCGCCGGCTTGCCACATGACCCAGGTTTGCGCAACTGATCCTCCGGGCGGAGGATGCAGTTGACGCCGAGTTCCGTCGAGCCGTACACCTCGAACAGCGAAGCGGCTGGAAAGTCGGCAAGGTACATCTGCTTCAAGGTGAAGCTCCAGGGCGCCGCGTTGGCGATCATCCGCTTCATCGACGACACGTCGTACCTGGCCTTCACTTCGGCCGGAAGATTGCAGATCATTCGGATCGGTGTCGGCGCGCTGAACGTCGAGCTGACCTTGTAGGTGTCGACGAGGCGTAGCCAATCCTGGGGATCGAACTTGCGTTGTATCACCACGGTCTGACCGAGTGCTTGGGCGATCCCCAGGAATCCACCGGGACCGCTGTGATACAGGGGTCCGGTGGGGACGTACACGTCGGTGGGCGTGTAGCCGACGAACCCGAGCATCGCTGCGATCTGCGCAGGATTGCCCGCACTTCGCCGATAGGCACCCTTGGGTTTGCCCGTGGTGCCACTGGTGTAGATCATCGTCGCGCCGGTGCCGGTGCCGGTGCCGGTTGCGGCCGGGACATCGGGCTCACCAGGCGATGCGGCCGCCATTGCGACCTCGGCATCCAGCATGTCGTGTGGCACGTCGCCGTCGAACACCACGAAGTGTTGCACCTTCGGCAATTGGGCGCGGATGCGATCGAACATCGGGGCGAATTCGGCGTCGACGTACACGATCGTCGCGTCGCAATGGTCGGTGACGTACGTGGCTTCCTCGTCGCTGAGCCGATAGTTCAGCGGCACTGCGGTCACACCCAGCTTGCGCGCCGCGTTGATCATCACGACAAGCCCTGGCGAATTCGGACCGCACCACACGACCTTGGTCTCGCCCGGACGGGCATCGAGATCGAGCAGCGCGTTCGCCAGTCGATTGGCCAGTTCGTTGAGTTGCTTGTAGGTCAGGGTCGTGACGGTTCGGTCGGCACGGTCGTCGATCACCGCCAATTTGTCGGGCTGCGTGATCGAGTACGCGGTGAGGATGTCGGCCATCAGCGCACTTCGTAGCAGGCGCGCCGCGTTCTTGGTCAAGCGAAGGGGAAGGAGGGCGGCGCGCAACAACCAATCGGTCACGACTTCACCGTACGCCGGAGCGACTGCAATGCTCGCACCATGTCAGCACGCATGTTTCACGGATCCGCCGGACTCAAAGAGGTCATCGGCGAACACCTCGGCTACAGCGATTGGATAGAGATCACTCAGGAACGGGTCAACCAGTTCGCCGAGGCCACCGGTGACTTCCAATGGATCCACGTCGATCCCGAGCGGGCGAAGAAGGAAAGCCCGTTCGGAGGGCCGATCGCCCACGGGTATCTCACCTTGTCGCTAGCCCCGGTGATGATGCCGCTGGTCGTGCAAAGCACCGGCTTCACGATGGGAGTGAACTACGGCTGCAACAAGGTTCGGTTCATGTCGCCGGTACCCGTGGGTGCCAACCTGCGTCTCGGGGTCAAGTTGCTGAGCGTCGACGACATCGCCGGTGGCGTGCAATCGACCTACGAGCTGACCTTTGAGTGCGAAGGAGCGGCCAAACCCAGTTGCGTCGCCGAAGTCATCTACCGCAGCTACGAATAGCACAGCTGGCACACGTCACGATCGCCAAGGTGACCTCCGACCTCTCGAGAGAAGGTCTCGAAGCCGCGAACCGCCCAACACGCAGGCATGGCCGTGTGCCGACCTTCGCCCCTCGCGTGGGCGCTCCTCTCATGACGAGCGAGGCTGTGCCGAACGCAATCGAAGAGCACACGAATTCTGGATCGACGATGTCGAACTCAGTGTTTCTCCGTGGTTCCCGCGCGATCGACTCGTCGGCCACCGACAGATCACGGATGCACACCTGCTGGCGTTAGGCCGTCGACACGGTGGAATTATTGCGACACTGGATCGCCCAAGCCCGCTGGAGTTGACCCTGATTTTCGGACACCTATCG
>JAYTZE010000155.1:0-1982 GCA_043742385.1 Ilumatobacteraceae bacterium | reverse complement strand
CATGTACGGTAGCGAACAGCCATTTCGATCACAACCCCAAGAAGTGAGAGCCATCGATGGGTCTGTTCAGCAAGAAGCCGAAGTCGATCATCGTGCAGCAACCGGCCAATAAACCAGAGGCTGAGGGCGCAGCGATGGACCGGTTGGAGGAGCTGCTGCCCAAGATTGAGGCGGACCTACCCCAACTTGCCGGCCCACCCAAACTCAACCCGCCGCCACGGCCCGTGAAGCCCGACAAGCGGAGTAAGAAGGCCACGGTCGATCCTGCGGACTTCCTGGCATTGCGTTCTGAGTTGATCGAGATGAAGGCTCGCCTCGATGAGAGCGAACAGGCCCGGGCCATCGTCGAGGCACGGCTCGGCTCGCTCGACGCCACTGCCGCGACGTTCTCGACCGAACGCAACGACATCAGCGAAATCGCCACCATGGTCATCCAGCTGCAGCAGCAGGTCGCCGAACGTTCCGCGGCGAGCGGCCCAAGCAGCGACGCCTCCGTCGGTGACGGTTCGCGCGACGAGCTGTCGGCCAAGGTCGACGCGATCCAGAACCGCCTCTTCGGCTTACCGGACCATCTGCCGAAGATCCACGAGTTCGAGTCCCAGCTCGCCCAACTGCGCGCCGAACTCGAGACCGCAACAGCGGCAGCGGCCGAGGCCGCTGCCTTGCCGCAACCATCGACCGGACCCGACCCGGAAACACTCGAACGAATTGCGGCCGTGCAACAACGAGTCAACGATCTCGATCAGATCCGTCACCGGCTTGGGGAGATCGACCATTTCAAGCAGCGCATGGGCGAGATCGATCTCCTTCATCAACGAGTGGCGGGCGTCGAAGAACTGCATCAGCGGGTCGGCGAACTCGACAGCGTCGAGCAACGACTCGCGTCGGTCGACGGCTTGGCCATGCAGCTGCAACAGCTCAACGCCCGTGTTGCGGCCCAGGCGGAGTTGGGTGGCCAGGTGTCCGCGCTGCGTGATCGTGTCGGCCAACTCACCGAACAGCCGCGAGCGGTGGCCGACGACGACATCCGGCTGCAGCTGCAAGAGATCGGCGAGCGTCTGCGCAGCAACGATGATCTGCGGGCTCAGGTCGGTCAGCTGATGGAAAAGGCAACCGTCAACGACACCGAAGCCCGGGCGGTGCGCGAGCACATGGCAGTGCTTGATCAGCGTCTGACCAACGTCGGCACGGAGTTGGCCAATCAGCTCAGCGAACTTGGCCGCGACATCGACGGGCTCGGTCAACGGGTGCCAGAAGTCGCCGATGGCGTCGTCAGCGACGAGGTTGTCGACGCCCTACGAGGCGGGCAAGTGAAGCTCGCCAACGAGCAGGCCCGCTACGAGATCGCCTTCCGTGAGGATCTGGCGGCACTCGCCGAACAACTTCGCAAGGGCCGGCCCGACAGCTGATTTCGAACAGGACCTAGCCCGGACCTAGCCCTGATCGAGTGCATCGAAGGCCTGCTGCACCAGGGCTCGCGCTTGTTCGACCCGGGCCTGGTACGTGGCGAGATCGCGATCGGCGAGGGCCTGGTCGGCCTCGGCAAACAAGGTCTCGGCCTGGTCAAGTAGGTCGGCTGGCGTCTGATCGGTGGTCGGTGGAGTTGCCGTGTCTTGGTCGTCCTCGACGGGCGTATTGCCGACGACGTCGCCGATGTTGCCCTGGAAACCAGGGAACAACTTCGCCAACGCGCCACTCAGGGAGCTGCCAAAGGCGGCGCGATTGTTCTGCGACACGAGCACCAACTCGATCGTTGGCTGCGACTCTCGGGTATCCACGACGGAAGGTTGCACATACACAGGTCGCACCCACAGCAAACCACCGGCGATCGGCACCATTTGCAGATCACCGAACACCACATCGGTGCCTTCGATGTTGAGCAGGCTGATCTGTTGGGAGACACTCGACTCGGTGTTCATGGTGTTGGAAACCGTGAACGGGCCGTCGTCGGCCGACGTCACTTCGTAGGCGACCAGCGACCC
>JAYTZE010000154.1:0-8009 GCA_043742385.1 Ilumatobacteraceae bacterium | reverse complement strand
TCGATAGTGGCCATCGGTTTCGCCCTGGTGTGGTGGCAATGGCCGGCGATCGCCGGGCACGACAAGCGCACCGATGTGGTGCTGATCACCGACGCCTTCCTGACCTCGACCCAGCTGCCGGTGACCAACCGCATCCACGAGGATGGGCGCAGTCTGCGATGGGAGGAGGGCGCTACTTCGTGGTGCAACGCGGCAGAGGCGGTGGGCCGCGCCGTCGATGAGTTCGATCCGGCTGCGCTCGTGTTGTCGTTCTCCGACACGACGGGCTGCGATGCGACGGCACTGACCAACGCCATGGACGCAGCGAACGGCCACAGCGTCGTGATCGTGGCTCAACCGGGGCGTAGCGGCATCGAGGCGGCCATCGATCGCTCTGCAGCAACGGTGATCGATCCGACTCGATTCATCGGCAATCAACTGATCGCGACCTCCATGCCGTGCCAGTGGTGGGAGATATGTCGTGCCGACGGCACAGTCGCGGTTCGAACCTCCAACGGTGATCTGACGGCAGAGGGTGTTGACCGGATTGCCCGGATGATCGTCGCCGAACTGCCGTGACCCGAGCGGCCCAGACCCGAGGTGCACGGCTGCGAGCTCCCGTGCTGAGGGTCATCGACACGCTCCGGAGATACCCGGTTCTTGCGGTCGTCGCTCCGGCGATCATCGTGTGCGTCACGCTGGCCACCGTCGCCGGTACGTCGTGGTACCTCACGGGCGACTTCTCCCACACCGAGTTCCTCGTGCGGGCCATTCCACGTCATCCGCCACTGATCGGGGTTGCAGCCCGCGTGCAGGATCTCGGTTCGACCCCGGGGCCGAGCATGGCATACCTCCTCTACCCGTTTTACAAGATGTTCGGTTCGACCGCGTTTGCGCTCGTTGCTGCGGTTGATCTGTTGCACCTGGCCGCGATTGCCGGCGCTGTCGTTGTTGCCAAGCGCGTGGGTGGCGCGTCGATCGCCGTACTCATTGCACTGAGCCTGACGGCCACAGCGCTGGCTCTCGCACCAAGGTTCTTTCTCGAACCGTGGAACGTGTGGGTACCAGTGTTCGCCTTCGCCCTGTTTCTGCTCCTGGCATGGGGGCTGGTCTGCGAGCATCTGGCGCTGCTGCCCATCGCCGTCGCCGTCGGCAGCCACTGCGTGCAAACGCACATCAGCTACACGGTGCTGGTCGGCGGACTGCTCGGTGGCGTGGTCGCCCGGCTGGCCTGGCTGTGGTGGCGCACCGACCGTCTGACCGACCGCCATCCTCTGCGGTGGTTGTTGATTGCGACCGCGACACTGATCGTTGCCTGGCTGCCACCGGTGATCGAGCAGCTTCGTCCCGGCACCGGCAACTTGCGCAAGCTCTATCACCAGTTCACTGATCCCGGCGCCCCGTTCGTTGGACCTCGGGCCGCGCTCAAGGCGATGGTCGGTCGCTTCAATCTGTTCGGACCGTGGGTCATCGATGCACAGAAGGACCCGCGAAGCGCGCCCAACTACATCGGCTTCGTCCTGTTCGTGGCACTGGTCACCGTGTCGGCTCGGTGGGCGTGGAAGCGGCGAGGTCGAGTGGAGCTCTCGCTCTATGCCGTCCTGGCCGCGGCGACCGTGCTGGGGTTGATCTCGACGGCACGAATCTTCGGCGTCTTCTTCGAATACGTGATCCGCTGGATGTTGCCGCTGGTCGCCTTGTGGGTCGCCACCAGCGTGTGGTCTTGTTGGCTCACCTGGCGAGTTTGGGCGCCGCCAGAGTCGACGGCAGAGCGACCCGATCGCTCCAAGCTCGTCGCCGCAGGAGTTGTCGTTGCGTGTGCGTGCGCGGCGACAGGAATTGGCGTCGCCAGAGCTGCAACGGCCGAGGTGCCGTACCAACGCGACAGCGCGGTGACCCGAGCGCTTTCCGCCCAGCTCGAAGGCTCCCTCGACCCGACGACTCGTTATCAGATCAACGAGGTTGATCCAGTCGCACTGGGATCGGTGGCATTCGGTGTGGCATTGGAACTGGAGAAGCAGCAGCGTGTCCGCGCCGGAGTCGGCCCGTGGGGCATCGCCGGCGTGATGCCGTTCCGTGTCGTTCGCGACCAGCAGGCCGGATCGACATTGTGGTACGTGGCCAGCAGGCCCGTGATCGCAGCGTTTGCGGCGATACCGGGTGCAGTCGTGAGGGCATCGTTCGACGTACGCAGCGCCGAGGAAGTGCAACGCTCTGATCGACTCGAGGGGCAGTTGCTGCAGGCGTTGTGCTCGGCCGGTCGCGACGACCTGCGACATCTGCTCTTCGCCCGCTGGGGCCACACGCTGCTGACGTTCATGCCAGATCTGCCGCCGGCGGCCGCGACGTTGTTGCAGCAGTACAGTGACTTGCGTCTGCCCGCTGCGGTGATCGAGCTGCCCATCGGCGTCGACGGCTACCTGGTGAGACCACAACCGCCGGGGGTCTGTTAGGGCAGTGCCGCGCAGATCCCCGCGGGTTGGGTGTAGCGAGGATCACCGACCCACTCGCCCGTGGCCCACTCGGCAGGTGGTACCGGAACGAAGCCGGCAAACCGCTGGTGCAACTCGTCCATCAACCAGATCACGTACATCGCCGCGCCTGATGGGCACACATGGGCGCCGTCGGGCTTGCGTTCAGGCACCTTGTCGCCGTTGAAATCCTGAATGAACTCTGGACCCCAGATTGCATCGGTGTTCAGTACGAAAACCTGCCCCGGATGCTGTTCGGCAACCGCGTTCATGATGCCAGGGAGGCTCGCCAATCGGTCGAGATTCTCCTGGTCCGAGCGCAGCGGCGGAATGGTGATGAAAGCCAGTCGAGCGCCTTGACCCAGCACAACGTCGGCGAAGCGTTCGTAGGCCACACGCTGTTCGTCGGGTGTGCCGAAGTCCCACAGCGAGCCCTGATACAGAACGAGATCGGGCTGGAAGTCGATCACCGCCTGGTCGAGGAACGTCGTGGAGTCGTACCTCGTATCGAGCAATCCTGCTCCCGGCGACACATAGCTGGCGATCGCGATGTTGCCGGCCGACATCGCCGCGGCGACTGCCGGCCATTCGTCGAAAGCCAAGGAGTCGCCCAGCATCAGGATCCGTCGTGTCGGGGCGAGCAGGGTCGTCGTCGAGCTCGTTGCGGCAATGGTGGTGCTGGTGGTGCTGGCGACCTGCGCCGCAGTCGCCGTTGATGCATTTGCCGGAGCGGTGGTCGTGTCGGGAGCGCTGGTGGTGGATGTCAACTGCTCGAGTGAGAACACGGCCGGTCCAGTTGCCGGAAGAGGTGTGAGTATCCACAAGGCGGCGACACCTGCCGACACGACGATCAGTGTTGCCAGACCCTTGCGGCCTCGCGCCCATGTCGCCCTGAAACGCACCGGGTCCTCGACGATCACCTTCGACACGGCCGCCGCGGCAAACGAGACGACGAATCGAAGGGCAAGCAAGGACCAACCCGACATCCCGGTGCGCTCCGGCGACAGCAGTGCGTAGACAGGCCAATGCCAGAGATAGAGGCTGTACGACAACACGCCGGTCACTCGCAGGGGTGCCCAACCAATCCAGCGCGACACCGCAGCGTCGGGTCGTGCGGCGCAGCCGGCGACCAGGAGTGCCGACAGCAACGAATGAGCGAAGAGGCCACCGCGGAACAGCCACGGCGACGACGGCCCGTCGCCGAGAAACCAGAGGAGTCCGACGGCCACTGCGATCGTCGAGGCCACAGCGGTGAAGCCTGTATCGAGTCGCGACGTGAGCCGGATCGCGGCCGATCGAAGCGGCGCCGCGGCAAACAACGCCCCGAGCAGCAGGCTGCTGGCCCGAGTATCGGTGCCGATATACACGCGGGTCGGGTCGGCTGGATTGAACAGTGCGACCATCAACCACAACGAGGCCACCGATGCGGCCAAGCACACAACGATCACGGTGCGATGAGCGTGCCGGCTGCGCCACGCAATCAGCGCCACGACCAACGGCCACAGCAGGTAGAACTGCTCCTCGATCGCCAGGCTCCACAGGTGGCCGAACATGCGCGGCAATTCGAATGACGCCCAATAGTCGCGGTGATCGGCAATCGCGTGCCAGTTGGCAACGTAGGCCTGCGCCCACGGGCCGTCGCTCAGTGTTGCCGCTCGCTCCGGCACGGTCGCCACGATCGCCGTGATGACCGTCACTGCGACCAGTAGCAGCAAGACGGCCGGCAGCAGGCGCCGGAACCGTCGCCCCCAGAAGGCGACGACATCGACACGGCCCGTGGCATCGACTTCGGCAAGTATCAGTGAGGTGATCAGGAAGCCCGAGAGCGCGAAGAACAGGTCGACCCCGAGAAAGCCGCCCTGCAGCTTGCCTGCGTGAAAGAAAAGCACCGCGATGACCGCCAGCCCGCGCAGCCCGTCGAGGGCGGCGATGTGAGGCCGGGGTTGTTCTCCGCGCGAGTTGTTCCGCTGTGGAGCAGCAGTCGTCAGCGCCATCTACGACCGCTGGGCGACGACCAGCAACGACTGACCGATCGGTGGGCGCACGAAACGCTCGACACGGCGAATGACCGGAATGAAGTAGCGGTCGTATGTGGTTGCCAGCCGACTGGAGGTTGGCGTCCGCCCGAGCACCCGCACGATCACCCACCATGCAAAGAACCCCGGCATGTTGGTGTACCTGGCCGTGACCTGCTGGAACCCGACGTTGTGGACCAGGGCCAGGAGCTGGTTACGGCGATATCGCCGATAGTGACCAATCCGTTGATCGAACTTGCCGTACAGCGCCTCGAAAGCAGGCACCCACAGCACCATCTTGCCGCCCGGAGCAAGCGATTCGTAGATGTCGCCGAGCGCCTGATGATCGTCGGGGATGTGTTCGAGCACGTTGAGCAGCACCACCGTGTCGTACGAGCCCGGTGCGGCCGTGCCATCGAGCTGGGCGGTCACGACGACCACGTTGGCATGATCCTTCAACCGCTCTCGGAGCGCCTCGCTGTGCGCCACCGATGGCTCGAGCGCCGTGAGATGGCCGTGGTCGGCGAAGTAGCCGGAAAACGTGCCGCGCCCGGCACCAACCTCGAGGATCCGTCCGCTGATGTGCGGGGCAATCAGCTCCAGGATCCAGTCCGCGTAGTTCTTCGCGTGTTCGAGGTTCTCGAGCACGGCGAGCAGATCCTGGTCCGCGGCATCGAATGCTGCCGGCGTCCGCTCAAACCGGTTGCGTCGGAATGGGCTTCTCACAGCTGCGGCCGCATCAATTGCCGCGACGAAAGCGGTCGCCGACCCTGGAGTAGCGCACGATGCAGTACAGGGCACGAACCGCATCGCGCCGACCGATCTTCTTGCCGTCGGCATATGTGCGCCCGGAATACGAGATGCCGACTTCGTAGATTCGCCATCCACCCTTGGCGACCTTGGCAGTGATCTCTGGCTCGAATCCGAACCGATTCTCTTCGATGGTGATTGATTCGACGACCTCGCGCCGAAACAGCTTGTAGCACGTCTCCATGTCGGACAGGTTGAGGCCTGTGAACATGTTCGAGGCCAACGTCAGGATGCGGTTGCCCATCGAGTGCCAGAAGTACAACACGCGGTGCGGGCGACCGGATTGGAATCGCGATCCGAAAACCACATCGGCCTTGTCGTCGAGGATCGGGGCAAGCATGTCGCCGAACTCATTGGGGTCGTACTCGAGGTCAGCGTCTTGCACGATGACGAACTCGGATGTGGCGTGACCAAATCCTGTGCGCAGCGCAGCACCCTTGCCCTGATTGCGGTCGTGCAGCACCACTCGAGCTGTCGAACTGTCGAGGTCGTTGAGAATCTGGCGAGTGTCGTCGGTCGATCCATCGTCGACCACAATGATCTCGCGTACCCATGGCGAGTCGGCGACGTGCTTGAGCAGAGTCAGGATCGTGCCCTGCTCGTTGTAGCACGGCACAACAACCGACAGGCACGGTCGCGGGGCGTGTGACACGAAGATTTACGTTACTTGCTCCGTCTCATCGCCCCGGCAATCGTCAACCAAGGTCGAAGCAAGTAGCAGCACCACCACGAGCAGGCCCAGGCGATGCAAGGCCTCGAACGCAGCCGGCCACGATGGGTTTGCGACCAGGCGGAGGCGGATCTGCCGACGGAGTATCACTGCGGCCATGGCCGACGCCAGGGCGAGCGCTGCCAGACCGGCAACAATCGGACGTCTGAGCACCACGATGGCGAGGCCGACGCAGGCGGCGACTGCTCCGTACTTGGGCGAGACCACCAGGCCGGCCAGAACAACGAGAGCCATCGCCGCGACCACGGATTGTGGCCGCCCGACCTTCTCGGGCGGCCACAGCGGCACAGGCACCGCGGGCGTCCGCATTTCTGTTCGCTCCTTGTCCCGCCAGATCAACATCGCGCAGGTCATCAGTGCGAGAGCGGCCAGGACCATGCCGATCCACATCGTTCGCTGTGGTGTCCACGTCATCGTCACCGTCACAGGATCGGTCGAACCGGACAAGAGCCAGCCATTGAAGCCCCCCGAGATCTGCCGTGGGGCGCCCAGGTCAAGCTCGTCGACCTTCGCTTGCCAGCCCTCGTTGAAACCCTCGCCGAGGATGAGCCAACATCGGTCCGGGCAGTTGGTGACCGTTGCCGTACGAGTCGTTCGGCTGCGCTGTACGACCACGGTTGGTGGGGGTGTGGCAACACCCGGTTCGCCGCTTCGCAGAACGATCTGATCGACATCGAGCCCGGTCACACTGCCCGGAGTCGCCGACACTTGATGTGTTCCCGCGGTGAGGTCGACAGCGACTGGATCGCATGTGCCGACGGTGACCGCTGCACCGGCCAGTACTTGCGTGATTGCTTCGGGCGTCACCATGATCGGGATTGCCTGCCCGTCGATCCCAACGAGATCAGTTCTGCATGTGGCGGGCTGCTCGGACGCACGGGGATCGGCAATCGAGGTGGCATCGAGCTCGCTGATGGAAACTGGCAACACGGTGGTCTCGGCATACCGGCGATCGATGGTCGTCTTCGGGTCGATGTCGTCGACCCTCAACGTCAGCGCTGCCGAGCGCGCCGGGGGGAACTCGATCGAGCTGCGCCCGTCGGCGTCGGGAGGAGCCACGTCGAGCGTCGTCGACACGTCGCCGATTGTCACCGTGACTCGGGTGATGATGCTGTGTGTCTGATCCACTGGCTGACGCATGGTCAGCGCCGACGTCGCGGCCGTCGGGATGAGCGGGATGGTCAGTGTCGAACCGACAACGTCGGAAAACGGCGATGTCCACGCCGTGGCCGGATCACCGTCGACGGCATGGGGCGCAGTCGACTGCGGATCGCCGATCAACCGGCGATCGGAGGTCGCCGCACTGACCGCCGCCAATCGATTGAGCACCTGGTCGGACGCCCGTGCGGCGAGACGAATGACGAACTGGGAGTCGAAGCGCCGGCCGGAGTCGATGGCGAACTCGCGAATGATGCGCGGCTCCGGATCGCTGCGCCATCGGTTGAGCGGGTCGGTGCGCAACCGGGTCATCACGATTGCCAGCGGGGTTGCCGGCGGAACGTCGGTCACGTCCGACGGCAGGCGAACGATCTCGGGGTGAGTGCCGAGGCCGAGCTCGGCGAACCCCACAGCCGAGGCACCGGGATCGGAGCCACCCGTACGTGCAGCGACCGAAATTATCGTGAGCCGCACGAACGACGCCCCTGGAGGCAGGCCGATCGGTTGGCCGTTGCCAGTCAGCGAGGTGTCGTTGAGCTCGACGATTTGCGTGGCCGCGTTGTCGAGGTCGAGCCGCACCGACGAGATCATTCGTGACGCGCCTGGTTGCTGCGATTGCAGGATCGACAGCCCCGACAGCGCGGCCGACACCTCCACGCTTTGTCCGATCGGGTTGAACCTGTCGCCCACCAACCATGCAGTGGCAGGGTCGCCGTCGACGGCCATAGCGGGTCGATCCTCGGGCCTGTAGGCAAAGGGTTCGCCGTAGCTCGTCGCCCGAATATCGAGACCATCCACGACCGCTGTCGTTTGGTCGTCGGCGGTCTGGTTGGCGAAGACGGGCAG
>JAYTZE010000153.1:0-1986 GCA_043742385.1 Ilumatobacteraceae bacterium | reverse complement strand
ACACATGGTGTGGTTCGATGCGGTAGCCGAGGTACAGCAATCCTGCGCACATTGCGACGGCGAGCAACATCCAGACGACATCCACGGGACCAGCTTGGCGCATCGAGCCGGATTCTGGCCAGACCTGGCGGTGTGAGAGCGTTGTTGGCATGCGAGAATGGCGTCTTGAACGTGAAGTCGCTACGTAGCGCCCTAGAAGGCATCGTCGGCGGCGACTTCTCCGACCCGACCAACGAACGCATCATCTATTTGTCTGCTGCGGGCCTGGCTCTCGTTGGGATAGCCCTGCTGGTCGGCACCATCTTGTGGTGGAAGCGTGGTCGCCAAGAGCATCCAGCACTGGCGCCGCTCGAGGTGATGAGCGGGCGTGCATGGGCCAAAGCGCCCGAAGGCGACCGTCGCCGGCGCCTTGATCACGTGCGTGTTGCCGGTTCCGGCGCAGCAATGAACAGCTTGTTGGTCGCCGAGCCTGTCGATCTCGAGGCGTTGGTGCGCAGCGTGCCGGAGGATTTCGATGATCTTCGCGAACCCGGCGCCGTGATCGAGCTGCCAGATGCGGATGCGGATGCGGATGCCGAACCCGAACCCGAACCCGAACTCGAACCCGAACCCGAACCCGAACCCGATCCCGATCCGACATCGCTGTCGAACGAGCCACCGCCACAAGCGGTTGAGCCGCTCGCTTCGGACCCACCGGAGTCGTCGAGGTAGTCATCGGTCACAGGTCCGCCGCCACGGGCGAAGTGCGGACTAGCCTGCCGTTACGTGGCTGATGGACTAGATATCGAGGCAATGCTCGCCCGATTTCGAGAGCGTGCCGCAGCCGTGAAGAGCCGCCCGCTTCCACCGGTTGCCGGCGAGGAACGTCAGCGCTTCATCCAACAAGCGCAGTCAGATTTCATGGATTTTGCGATCATCGGCGATGCTACGGCAACGATCGACGAGGGCATTTTGGTACTTCGGGTCGACCTGCGACCCTCCGACAAGAAATCGTGACGACAGCAGAAGGCCGGGCACGCCTAGCCATTTCCATTGGCGCGGTCGCTGTGTTCGCGTGGGGCTTCGGCCCCTTGCTCGTTCGGGGCATCGACGCGTCGGCGCCGACCATCGTGTTCTGGCGGTTGTGGATGGCGACGCCCGTGATGGTGTGCGCGGCCTACTTCACCGGCGGTCGTGTCAGCCTGCCATTGCTGAAAGTCGTGTTCGTGCCGGGCATGTTGTTCGGTGTCTCGATGATCGTCGGGTTCACCTCGTATCAACAGACGTCGATCGCTAATGCCACTCTCATCGGTGCGCTTCAACCAGTGCTCATGCTGTTCATCGGCCCGATGTTGTTCGGCGACCGGTCTGGAGTTGGCGGTGATCGCCCTCGCCGGCATCAGCACCGTGGTATTGGGGGCCAACCAGTCGTCGGGCGCATCGCTGCGTGGCGACGTGTAGGCCTTGATCAATCTCGGGTTGTGGACGGCCTACTTCGTGCGCATCAAGCAGGTCAGAAACCAAGGTGTGCATGCCGGTGCGCTGATCGCCGGGGTGTTCTGCGTTGCCGCAGTCGTCGTGTCTCCGTGGGTGTTGCTGACATCCGACGACCTCGGTGGAATCCACGGCTCGGACTGGCTGCTGGTCGTGGCGATGGTCTTGGTCGCCGGCCTCGTCGGCCACGGGTTGATCACCTGGGCACAGCGTCACCTCGACATCACATTTGCCTCGCTGTTGATGCTCGGTAGCCCCGTGATCTCGGCCGTCGGCGCCTGGGTCGTGTTTGGACAGCGGCTCAGCAGCGTGCAAGTCGCCGGCGCACTGCTGGTGTTGGCCGCCCTTGGTGCCATCGTGTTTGAGATGCGTTCCAACGCCGTGCCCGTCGAGATCCCGTTGTCGGTTTCTGCGGGCGACTGATAACGTAGGCGACCGCTAACGCGGACGTGGCTCAGCTGGTAGAGCATCACCTTGCCAAGGTGAGGGTCGCGGGTTCGAATCCCGTCGTCC
>JAYTZE010000152.1:0-1986 GCA_043742385.1 Ilumatobacteraceae bacterium | reverse complement strand
GTTTGGGTGGGCCGGTGGTCATGATCTGTCCGTCGGGTAGCTGGATGGTCAGCGTGCGATCGGGTGTAAGTGTCAGGATCCAGCCGTCGTTGTGGACGTTGTGGTGGTGGATTTTCTGGTGGTGTGTCTCGCAGATCGGCAGCAGGTTTTGTAGGTCGGTGCGGCCGTCGTGGCGCCACCAGATGACGTGGTGCAGTTTGGTGCGGCTGTAGCGCACGCAGCATCCGGGGATTGCACATGTCGCGTATAGGCCGCGCAGCGCTCGTCGTTGGGCGCGGTTCGCTAGCCGGGTTGTGCGTCCCAGGTTAAGTTTTCCGGGGGCTTCGATGACCACTCCGTTGCGAACTGTGATCGTGTACACGTCGGCGGTGGGGCGCAGTGTGTCCAAGAATTCGCGGGGCAGTTCGACATCAACTCCCCAGTCGAGTGTGGGTTGTCCGTCGGGTTGCGGGTTGGTGTGATCTTCGACGACGACGATGATCTCCGGGCGACCCGACCGTGCCCCCTTGCCGTCCAACAAGGCGAGCAGCGCCAACGCCCGCAGGTAGGACTGTTTCTCGATCGGATCGGTCGGGCAGCCGTCGGGTGGGGTGTCATGAAACATCGCTTCGACCTGAGCATCAAGCCGGTTCTGCAAGCGGAGCATGGTCTCGGGGTCCCAGGTCGCTGACCAGCGTCCCATCCCGGTCACTTTGTCGACCCAGCTGTTCAACCGCACCGCGCGCCGTTGACGCTCCAACCGTTCCAATCCGTCGCTGTCGCGTTCCAACCGGCGCGCCTCAGCACGCACCGCCCGAGCGAACTCGTCGACGTCGACCTGTTCAGCGATGGCCACCAGGCCCGCGGCGGCATCGGCGAACCGGGCCCGGACTGCGGGTTGCAGCTGGCGCAGTGCGCGGGTCAACACATCAACATGCTCACCTGATACCCGCCCGGCATCCAACGACGCACCGAGCGACGGCACGGCGGCGGTGGTCGCGGCCCGATCCAACATCCGTTCCCCATCACGCAACGACGTCCGGCCGGCTTCGGCCAACGATTTCTCCGGGAACGACGACACCGCTGCCATCCGCCGAGCCAAAGCCACCTCGCGACCCTCGACCCACGACTTCAACCGTCGCACATCCTCCACAGCTGCCCTCAACACACCCCAATCAGCACAGTCAACATCAACCGCCGCCACCCGCCCAACCAGGCACTGCACCTCGTCTGACCTCATGGTTTCCACTATGACAGAAGGGTGTTACACAATAGGCGAACTGACGTTCGCCCAGTGATCGAGTGGAAGAACAAGCTGCAATCGACAGTTGCGAACCTGCCCCATATCTGGGCATTCTGCTCGGGTGTCGACGCACTCGCCGATGCCTTTGAGAATCGAGACCGAGCGGCTCATCTTGACACCGGAGGGACCGAGCGACGCGGAGTGGTTCACGGAGTTGCTGAACACTCGGGGAACGGGCACGTTCACTGTTGCGGACGCGCTCACGCGGATCGACGTCATGACGGAGACGATCGAGACCACGGGCATCGGGGCGCTGGTGCTCCGCAAGCGACCCGATGGCGAACCCTTGGGATACACCGCAATCGTCGTGGGGCGTTGCTCACTTGATGAGCCTGAGCTTGCGTATGAGTTGCTGCCTCGCTCTCACGGGCACGGGTACGGAACCGAAGCTGCTCGAGCGCTGCTCGACGCCGCATTCGATACAGGTCGGCGTCGAATCTGGGCGACCATTGGGTCGTCGAACGCACCGTCGCTTCGGGTGGCTGAGAAGCTGGGGTTCCGTCTCGACCACTGCACAACGGATGCCGATCGGGAGGTGGCCTGGATGGTCTGTGACCGCTGACCGTCGCGCTCCGAACGGCCGCTTGGCGCTACCTTCTGTGCTTGCCCAGACGCTTGCGTTGGCGCGCGGGACCGGGCATTCTGAGCGCGTGCGGATCTGTTTAGAGTCGCGTGCGCGAGGCCATGGCTTGGCAGCGAGCGTG
>JAYTZE010000151.1:0-4095 GCA_043742385.1 Ilumatobacteraceae bacterium | reverse complement strand
GCTTCGATCGCCGCGCCGACGCCGGGGTATTGCACCTTCACGGCAACCGCTCGCTCCAACCCGGTCACAGGGTCGACCACGACAGCACGATGCACCTGCCCGATGCTGGCCGATGCAATTGGCTGCGGATCCCACTCGACGAACACCTTGTCGGGCGCCGCACCCAACTCGCGCTCGATCACCCCGGCGGCCAGGTCGGCGCTCATCGGCGGCGCATTCGATTGCAGCTCGGCGAGCGCCAACCGCATCGGCTCCGGGAGTCCTTCGCTGACATAGCTGGCCATCTGGCCGAGCTTCATCAATGCCCCTTTCATGTTTCCGAGTCGATCGGTGATCGCCTCAGCCGTACGAAGCTCACGGTCGCGATCGAGTTCGATTCGCCGCTCGGCAGTTGCAAAGAGCTTGCGCGCAGCTGTGGTGGCATATGCGCCCCCTACCTGAACACCGAGCGCGGCGATATCGAGGTTGCGTCGACCGCGCACGCTGCGGCGCACCAGCGCGGCCACGCCGACAGCGGCTGCGGCAAGCACGACATGCCGTTTCCTCATCGCGATCGCTCGACCACCGAGCGGCAGGCGCGCAGCAGTGTCGGCACAAACTGCTTGGCGTTGGCCACGACCGCGTCGTGATCGCCATCAACTCGGAATGCCTCGGCATCGGGAATCGACTCGAACAACCGCACTTGGCGACGAACCGGCACCACTCGATCGCGCACCGTGATCAGCGTCGAGATCGGCACGTCGATGTCGCCGATCCATTCCCGTGACGAGAAGTTTCCGATTGCCCGACCAGCCTCGAGGACTGCCCGCCAATCGTGCATCGACGCCTCTTCTACTGCCCACGGCTCCCACTGGTCTGCCTTGCGTTGGAGGTAGAACTGCTCGGTCAGCCATTGACGAGCTTGCAGCGGCGTGAGCCTGGCGACCGCCGCAAGGCCGGAGATACCGAGGAAACTCAGCCGTTCTTCACGCGAGGTCGAGAAATATGCAGCCGTGGCGCACAACACCAACCCGGCTGTGCGTTGCCGATGACGCTGCCAGATCAGTTGGGCGATCGGTCCGCCCATCGAATAGCCGACGGGTATGAACTGTTCGACTCCGAGGACATCGCAGACAGCGACCGTGTCGTCGGCGCAATCTTCCAACCGGAACGTCTTGCGCGACCTGATGCCCCGCCCGTGGCCGCGATGATCGAGGGCCACCACCCGGAACTGCTCCGCCAAGGCCCGGTAGCACGTGAACCAGTTGATATCGGCGGTTGCGGTCCATCCATGCAGCAGCACGACTGTTGGTGCACCGACGGGACCGTCGAGCGTTCGCACGAAACTGGTGCCACGTCCGGGAAGCTCCATCGCCGCACCGGGTGGCAGGTCGGGGGGCCTGCCACTGTCACGCTGGGCCATTCGGCACTCCGTCGTGCGGGTCCACTATGCAGTCTCGACCTTGATCACTCGTACCCGGAGCGTGCCTGTGGGGGCTTCGTACTCGACCCACATGCCCTCGTTGGCACCGAGCAACGCCGACCCGAGAGGAGATTGCGGGCTCATCACGTCGAGGTCACCGACTTTTTCTTCCATATGGCCCACCAGATAGCGCTCGGCCATGCCGTCGTCGTCGCCTTCGTAGACGATGGTCACGATCGACCCGACTGCCACGATGCCGTCGTCGCCGCCCTCGATGATCTCGGCGGTTTCGATGACATGCTCGAGTTCGCGAATGCGGCCCTCCATGTGGCCTTGCTCGTCCTTGGCCGCGTGGTAGTCGCCGTTCTCGCTGAGATCGCCCATCAATCGGGCCGTCTCGATCTTCTGGGCCACCTCGATTCGGCCCCTGGTGGTGAGGTCGAGAAACTCGGCTTGCAGTCGTTCGAATGCGGTGCGGGAGAGCTGCGTCGTCGCCATAGGGGGAAAACGCTATCGCCACGTAACATCTCGGGCCATGGCATATCGAATAGCGGTGATTGGCGGCGACGGCATCGGCCCCGAGGTGACGGCCGAGGCGTTGAAGGTAGTGCTCGCCGCCGGCGTCGATATCGACACCACCAATTTCGACCTAGGCGGTGCCCGCTACCTGCGTGATGGCGAGATTCTTTCTGACGCAACGCTGGACGAGTTGCGTGGCTTCGACGCCATTCTGCTCGGCGCCGTCGGCACGCCCGACGTGCCGCCGGGCGTGATCGAGCGGGGCTTGCTGTTGAAGATGCGTTTCGATCTCGATCTCTACGTCAATCAGCGGCCGTTCGTCGGCACAGCGCCCGGCCACAGTGAGCCACACGATTTTGTCGTCATTCGCGAGAACACCGAGGGGCCGTATGTCGGCGAGGGCGGAGTACTGCGCAAGGGCACGCCGCACGAGGTTGCAACGCAGGGCTCGGTCAACACGCGCATGGGTGCCGAGCGAGCCATCCGCTTTGCCTTCGAGTTGGCCGTCCAGCGCGGCCAGGCTGATCGACCGGGTCGCAAGCACGTCACATTGGTGCACAAGACCAATGTGTTGACGTTCGCCGGCGATCTGTGGCAGCGAGCATTCAGCGCGGTTGCGGCCGACTACCCGAACGTCGGCACGGCATACAACCACGTCGATGCGGCGTGCATCTACTTCGTGCAGGATCCGCATCGCTACGACGTGATCGTGACCGACAATCTGTTCGGCGACATTCTGAGCGACCTCGGTGGAGCGGTGAGCGGCGGGATCGGGTTGGCGTCTTCGGCCAATCTCAACCCGGCTCGCACGGGTCCGTCGATGTTCGAACCGGTGCACGGCTCTGCGCCCGACATCGTCGGTACCGGCAAGGCCAACCCGATCGCAGCAATACTCAGCGCCGGCCTGATGCTCGACTTCCTTGGCGAGGGCGACGTCGCTGCACGGATTCGGGCGGCGTGTGCCGCCCACACTGGTATCGGCAGCACCAGCGACATCGGTTCCCAAATCGCCGCGGCCGTGGCAGGCTAGTCAGCAACCTCAGAATCTGCCCTCACCTCTGCACATCGGGAGTCAGCGATGCCTATCCAACCCACTCCGAAAATCTGGATGAACGGAGACCTAGTCGATTGGGACAAGGCCCAGATCCACGTCCTCACCCACACCCTGCACTATGGCACAGGCGTGTTCGAGGGCATTCGTGCCTATCCCACCTCGCAGGGGCCTGCTGTTTTCCGCCTGACCGAGCACATCGAGCGGCTGTTCCGCAGCGCGCACATCATGGGCATGGAGATCCCCTATACCGTCAGCGAGATCGTCGCGGCTACCAAGGCGACCGTTGCGTCGACCGGCCTGCCGGGTTGCTACGTGCGCCCGATCGCCTACTACGGCTATGGCGAGATGGGCCTCAACACCCTGCCGTGCAGCACCGATGTGGCCATTGCTTGCTGGCCGTGGGCGCCGTTCCTCGGTGAGGATGCGCTTGATCACGGTGTGAGGATGAAGGTCTCGTCGTGGACTCGTCATGACCACAACACCATGCCGCCGGCGTCGAAGACGACCGGCAACTACGTCAACTCGTCGCTCGCCAAAGTCGAGGCGCTGAAGGGTGGATACGACGAGGCGATCATGCTGGCGCCGAACGGCCTGGTGGCCGAGTGCACCGGTGAGAACATCTTCGCGGTGCGCAACGGCATCATCATCACCCCGCCGATGTCCGCAGGCGCGCTGGAAGGCATCACCCAGAACTCGGTCATGCGCATCGCCGAGGATCTCGGCTTCGAGTTCCGAGTCGACAACCTGGCGCGTAGCGACCTGTATATCGCCGACGAGGTGTTCGTCTGTGGCACTGCCGCCGAGATCAGTTCGGTGAAGTCGATCGACGACCGCGACATCCCCTGTCCCGGCCCCATCACCAAAGCCATCGCCGCGGTCTACGCCCGCGCCGTGCGTGGCGAAGAGGATCAGTACAAAGACTGGTGCGAACTCGCCGTCTAGCCGAAGCGCCAGCGAAGACGACTCGCGGGTTGGAGCGAATGTTGCGCGCTTTGCGCGCGCTGGGCGCACAGGAAAACATGAATCGCAGGTCGTCGTCGTTCCAGACGCCCCCACACGGGCAGCGCGTGCGGCGCACCACCGGCCGTCACGGTGACCACCCAGTAGTTCCTGTTCGGAA
>JAYTZE010000150.1:0-4102 GCA_043742385.1 Ilumatobacteraceae bacterium | reverse complement strand
GCACGCTGTACGTCGATCTGCGCGACCACAAATCGCTGACCAAGATCGTCTTCAATGCCGCACAGATCACGGCATCGCTCGCGGCCGGCTCGCTGGTGCTCCAGCTCTTCGGTCTGCGGTCTCCGCTGACCGATGCCGACAGGCTGTCGTATCGATGGGGGATCGGAATCGTCATCGCCGGTGCACTCGTCTTCATCTCCAACGGCTTGCTGACGTGCGTCGTGCTGACACTTCACTACAAGACCAGCCTTCGCTCGATGATGGGCCGCAGCTTCTTTCTCAGTATCTCGGCCGACGGAGCCCTGTTGGCGCTGTCGCCGATCTTCGTCGTCGCGATCGACTACAGCCTGATGATGCTTCCGCTGCTTGGTGTCACGGCTCTCTTGATCTACCAGAGCACGCAGCAGGCGTTGCGACGTGCTCACGAAGCCAACCACGACGGCCTGACTCACCTGCTGAATCGGCGCACGTTCGACAACCACCTCTCCGGATTCCTCGCGTCAAATCCAGACGATGCTCGCGGTGCCGTCCTGCTGTTGGATCTCGACGGTTTCAAGGAGATCAACGATCGCCTTGGGCACCAAACAGGCGACATGGTGTTGTTGGGCATCGCCGAGCAGCTCACGCGCTCGGCGCCTGAGGCGGCAGTCGTCGCTCGCCTCGGTGGCGACGAGTTTGCCGTACTGATCCCCGATGTTGGATCTGAAGCATCGACCATGGCGATCGTGGAACAGCTTCGCACCGAGCTCACGCGCCCAATTATGGTCGACGGCTTCCCGCTGTCGGTCGGAGTCAGCATCGGTCTGGCCTTTGTACCGACCCATGGGCGCACCCCCGAGGATCTGTTGAGCGCTGCCGATGTCGCCATGTATCGCGCCAAGCGCTACCGCACCGGCGTGGAGAGCTACAAGGCTCTGGGTTCGCGGCCCGAGCGCGGACGGCTTGGTCTACTCGGTGAGTTGTCGCACGCCATCGCTGCCGATCAATTGAAGATCCACTATCAGCCGCTGACGCGCTTCCGCGATGGCACGCCCAACGCGATGGAAGCGCTGCTGCGGTGGCAACACCCGACGTTGGGTCACGTGCCCCCCGGGGACTTCATCACACTCGCCGAGCACACCGATCTGATCGGACCCCTGACGCAGTTCGTGTTGACTCAGGCGACGATCGATGCGCGTGTCGTGGAGCGCTTCGACATGCGATTGTCGATCAATGTCTCGGCGCGCAACCTGCAGGATCGACGGTTCCCGTCGAGTGTGCTGAAGGCGCTCGACGAGGCTTCGCTGAACCCGAATCGTCTCGAGCTGGAGATCACCGAGAGCGCAATCGCCAGCGAGCCGGAGCGCAGCCTGTTTGCCATCAGCGCGCTGCGCGAGGCCGGCGTGCGCGTCGCGATCGACGACTTCGGCACCGGGTACTCATCGTTCAGCATGCTGCGCGATTTCACTGTCGACCGACTGAAGATCGATGCCAGTTTCGTCGATGGCATCGCCCATAGCCAGCGTCAGCAGCATCTCGTCAGGGCCATCGTCGCCCTGGCCAGGGGCCTGGGGATCGAGACAGTCGCCGAAGGAGTCGAGACCGAGGAATCGTGGATCACCCTCGCCGACCTGGGTTGCGATGTGGCCCAGGGTTACCTGATCTGTCGACCAGTGCCGTTGCCCGATTTGGTCGAATGGCTCGATATCCGTCAATCGATGTCAGCGCTCGAGCACGTGTCGTCATGATCATCGTCATTGCCTCGCTCGTGGCAATCCTGACGGTTCCGTTGACGGGTCGCTCGCTTGCGCCGCTGGCCAAACTCGACTTGGGCAGAGTCTGGCTGGTGTGGCTCAGCATCGGATTGCAGATGATGATCACGTTGGTTCGAGGTTTCCCCCACTGGCTCGGCCAACCGGTGCACCTGTTCACGTTCGCGCTCTCGGCAGGGTTCCTGTGGAGCAATCGTCATATCCCCGGCGTCCTGCTGGTGGCGCTGGGCGCGGCGATGAACCTGGCGGCGATTGCGGCCAACGGAGGCACCATGCCGGCCTCGGAATGGGCGTGGCGCACTGCCGGCTTCCCACCGGTCATGGACGAGTTCGAGAACTCGAATGTCGTCCACAGCGCCCGGCTGCAGTGGCTCGGCGACGTCTTCGCAGTCCCGAAGGGGTGGCCCTTCGCCAACGTCTTCAGTGTCGGCGACGTCGTGATCGTGATCGCTGTCGCCTACCTTGCCCACGCATGGTGCCGCCGCACTTTCCCCGAGGCGCCGACCGAAACAGGCTCCTGTGAGTCAGATCGCGCTGTGCCTGGCTACGTTTGAGGCATGACCTGGACTGAGGCTGATGGTGCCCTGCGTGCGGAGTTGACCTTCGCTGACTTTGCTGAGGCGTTCGCGTTCATGACGCGAGTTGGATTGATCGCGCAGGAGCACGGGCATCACCCCGACATGGCGATCTCGTGGAACGTGGTCACGATCACAATCACGACCCACGACGCGGGCAACACGCTCACCGACAAGGATCGCAAACTGGCGACCGCGATCGGCGACATGAGGACGGCGTGAGCGACACGCATCCCAACGTCACTCGCGTTGCAACGGCAGCAGCCGAGTTCGGGTTGACCATCGCCCCACTCCGGTTTCCAGAGGGAACCAAGACTGCTGCCGATGCGGCTGCCGCAATCGGAGTGCATGTCGGTCAGATCGTGAAGAGTCTGATCTTCGCGGTCGATGGCGAGGTGGTGCTGGCGTACGTCAGCGGTTCCAATCAGCTCGACGAGAAGAAGTTGGCCCATGCCGCCGGGGGCTCGAACTGTTCTCGCGTCGACGCCGACACGGTCTACGACACGACCGGTTTTCCGATCGGCGGAGTGCCGCCGTTCGGGCACACGACACGCCTGCGGGTCTTCATCGATCCAGACCTGTTGGAATTCGACGAGGTGTGGGCTGCTGCCGGCACCTGGCACGATGTCTTCGCGCTTTCACCCTCCGACCTGGAACGAGTCAGCGGCGGAGTCGTCGTGGAACTGAGGCGCGGCTGAGCTCGGCACCAGGATGAGGTACACGAGTACAGCCGAGCCTCGAACGATGCCGCGTAGTGGCAGTTCTTGCGCCGTGCTGACTTCCATGTCAGCTCCTTGAACGACTGGGCGATCTGCGGGCTGACGCAGAACGTTGGACGAACTGATCGACACCTACATCTCAGCTTGCTGTCGAACTCAGGCGCGGCTGAGTGCGTCGGTCCTACACTGCTGAACGTGGAGCAACTGCCCGTCATCGAGGACGCACGCGGTGTCGACATCAGCCAGATCAAGCGCCAATTGCGCATGTCCGTGCCGGAGCGGGTACGGACGATGGTCGAAACCGCGAACGTGATGCTCTCGATCCAGCGGACGGCGCAGGCATCGCTGCAGCGGCAGGTTCGTTGATGTTCGATCCCGTTCGGATCTGCACGATCCTGAACGAGGAGGGTGTCGACTACGTCATCGTCGGTGGCTTCGCGGCGGTGGTTCACGGCTCGTCGCTGCCGACTCGGGACATAGACGTCGTGCCGTCACGTACACCCAACAATTTGGATCGACTCGCTCGGGCGCTGAAGCGAATGAACGCGATGATTCGTACGGACGGCGACCCCGTGTCAGCTCCGTTGGATGGACCCTTCCTTGCGAACATGCCGCTCATGCTGAACCTCGTGACCGACCTTGGCGAGATGGATCTGACCTTCGCTCCATCGGGCGGGCTCGGAGGTTTCGACGAGTGGGACGCCCATGCGATCGTCGTCGAGATCGCCGACGGGCTGGAAGTCCACATCGCAGCGTTGGACGACATCATCTCGTCAAAGGTCGCAGCCAACCGCCCGAAGGACCAGCGGTCGCTGCCCTACCTGGAGTCCTTACGCGATCAAATCGGCGAAGGCTGAACCGACAGCCGCCTGCATGAATGCTAGCATGCAGGCATGGCCCAAGTATCGTGGCGAGCGGATGACCAACTGGTCGAGCGGGTGAAGCGTGCAGCCGGTGACAGCGGTCGGTCGATGAACGAGTTCGTCACGCTGATACTCGATGTCGCCACCGATCCGGCGCGCGCCGGCACCGAGGCCGAGCGCGTTCGCGAGCGACT
>JAYTZE010000149.1:0-1993 GCA_043742385.1 Ilumatobacteraceae bacterium | reverse complement strand
CCCATCGCGGGGGTAGAGCGCAACGTACGAGCCGGCTGAGCCGACGCTCACGTACTCCAGCGCCGCCGCCCAAAATTCAGCGAGGCGCTGCGGATCGGCGCAGTCGAGGACGAGTCCGAACCGAGCGGTTGGTCTGTCGATCATTTCTTTCTCCGCGACCGTGTTCTGTTGGCGACACCGTGGCCGGTCGAACCACGCGTCGCAGGTGTGTCGGTCAGACGCGGTGGGCGAGGAACGCGTAGCCGTGGACGTCGAACGAACGAGCCTGTGCTTCTCCGATCGCACCACCAAAGGTGTCGACCGGTGGTCCGATCGTGACCTCTGCGAATCCGGAGCTTTCGAGCATTTGTTGCCAGCCCTCACGGGGCAGCCCGCCGGCTATTCAACCAGTCCACAGATCGACGTCGCGCATCGCCTCGATCGGCACCGGACGGCCGTTGGCGATGTCGGCGAACTGCAACACACCACCGGGACGAAGCACACGAAGGATCTCGGCGAACACGGCTCGCTTGTCGGCGCACAGGTTGATGACACCGTTGGAGATGACCACGTCGGCCCAACCATTCTCAACGGGCACGACCTCAGCGAGCCCTTCTCGGAACTCGACATTGCCGAACTGGAGTTGGTCGGCGGTAGCTCGTGACTTGGCGAGCATCTCGGGGGTCATGTCGATACCGATCACACGGCCGGTCGGCCCTACTTGAGTGGCGGCGATGAATGAGTCAAACCCTGCGCCGGAACCGACATCGACGACACGGGAACCGGGCTCGAGGGGCCGCAAGGAGAACGGGTTGCCGACACCCGCAAACGACTCCACCGCGCGATCTGGCAGATCGGCGACAACCGCCTGGTCGTAACCGAGTCGAGTCGCCAGAGCACGGCCGGTGTGGAAGTGGTGCGCGCCGTGAGGGTCGTTGGCGACGTCGCGGTACTTGTCTCGTACCTGGGTGCGTAGGGTGTCGACATCGACGAGCGTTTCTTTCGACATGCTCATCCTCCTGCTCCGGCGGCGATCGGTAGGCCGGCTCGTTTCCATTCTGGGAAGCCATCCTCAAGACGGCGAGCGTTGAAGCCGCGTCGACGCAGTTGGCGCACGGCCTCGTCGGCGTACACGCAGTACGGGCCGCGGCAGTAGGCGACGATCTCGATGTCCTTTGACAGCGAACGAAGTCGACGAAGCTCGCCAACAGGAACAGACCTGGCGCCGACTATGTGGCCGGCCTCGAACTCGGCCGGGGGACGTACGTCGAGCACCACCGTGTCGCCGGCTTTCAAACGAGCTTCGAGCTCACGTCGGGTCACGGGTTCCAGCCCGACACGACCACCGATATAGGCGTCGGCGAGTTCGTGGATACCGGCAACATGCTCAGTCGCGATGTCGCGCAGAGCGGCCCACACGTCAGCGACGCGATCACTGGCCAGCATGTAGACGATCCGGGTGCCTTCACGTCGGGTGCGAAGCACACCAGCTCCGGCCATCGCCCGCAGATGGTGCGATGTGTTGGCCACGCTCTGTCCGATCTCGTCGGCCAGTTGCTCCACGGACCGCTCGCCCTGTGCGAGAACGTCAACGATCTCGGCGCGACGCCCACTCGCCAAGGCCTTGGCGACTTCGGCGAACGCATCGAAAAGCGCGTCCTTCGCTGCCCGGTCACCCACCTTGACCTCTCAGACTCATAAATGTTCAAACTACTACTTGAATATCGGGCTAGCAAGGAATATATTCAAACAGTTCTTTGAATGAAAGAGAAGCAGAGGGGGGAGGCATGCAGATCTACGACTTCGTCGATGAGGGTCTCGGGCATTCGTCGTACATGATCGAGTTCGGTGACGGCACCGCAGCGATCGTCGACCCTCCACGATTCCCAACCGCGCAGGAGGCACTCGTCGCGACGCTCAGGCTTCAGCTCATCTGGACGTTGGACACGCATTCGCACGCCGACTACGTGACCGGCAGCCCTGCGCTCGCTGCTCGCACGGGTGCGACGTTCAT
>JAYTZE010000148.1:0-1998 GCA_043742385.1 Ilumatobacteraceae bacterium | reverse complement strand
GCCTCACTCGCCGCCGGTGCGTCGTGCGCCATTGACGTGGCCGCCACGATCACTCGCGAGGGGGCGATGTCTGCAACCCTGGGAATCGTTGGCACCGGTGGTCAATCGGCGCAGTCCACATTGCGCATCAGTGGCACTATCCAATTGTTCACACCGACGTTGAAGATGAATCCGGGTGTCGTCAGCCCCGGCGAAGTTGCCGTGGCCATCGGCGAGGGCTTCCCGCCGGGCATCGATGTCGAGCTGGCGTTCTTCGGCGAAGTTCCGTTCGCCACGGTGCACACCGACGCGGCAGGCGCCTTCCGATTCGGCTTGCTCGTGCTGCGCAATGGAGTGCTCATCGGTGGCAAGCAGGTGATTGCGATTGATCAGCCGCAGTTCGCGGGAGTGTTTGCTCCGTTGCTGATCGACCTCGCCACCTATCGTCCCGCTGGGTTCACCAACCCGGCGTTCACCGTCGGCGTACGGTCGATGTTCAGCCGTGGCGGCTAGCGCTGCAGCAGGTCCCTAGCGCTGCAGCAGGTCATAGCTGAAGTTCCAGTCGGCCTCGTATCCGTTTTCAACGGTTTCGAGGGTCGACCAGTAGTCGCCCCTCGCCGGGTCGTAGACGTGCACCTGCGAGTTGCCGGCATCGTCGGTGTAGATGCCGCCGACGACAATGAAGTGGTCGGGGATTCCGACCATCACCGGCCCACGACCGAGGATCTGCCACCAGCCGTCGGCATTGCGACAGGCTTCTGGGAGGATGTTCATGTTGAGCCGGCTGGCCAGCTCGCGGCACTCGGGTTCGTCTGCGCCGTCGTCGCCGAACTCGAATTGCTGGAGGATGTCGGCCTCGGTGGTGTTCATCATCATCGCCGCCGAGGCAGCCCAACACGACATGGGCTGCGACTGGGCCACGTAGGCGACTGGGTGATCGAGATCGGCCATGGGAAGCCTCCTGATGTTTGCGGAATGCCACAAGTGTCCACATTCGGCCCTTCATTCAGAAGAGCCGTCGGGGCAGCCGTATGGGACGCTCGGGCAGAAGGGTCGACCCGACCGGACACACTGGCAGCAGATGCCGCGGCCACAGGTCTCGTCGTACGACCAATGGATGATTGATCGGTGCGACCACCAGGCGTACCGTTCGCCCCGAACAAACGCGCTTCACGCGCAGACTGGGGAGGGGAAAAGCATGCACAAACGCCTCGTTACCAGCGCGATCGCGATCCTGGCACTCGGATCGGTCGCCATTCCCGCATCAGCGGATGCCAGCGGAGGGCATGTTCGTCGAGTGCGACTTGTGGACAACTGCGATCCGACCACGTTCAACGCCGCGTTCGGTGAGGGGGTCTGCGTCCCGCACCGAAATGGCCGCACGGTTACGGTGGGCGAGTTCCTCGCCAAGTTGAACCCCCAAGACGGTGGTCATCCGGAATGGAAGAACAAGCCTGACGAAATCGAGCTCGATACCGGCGATTCGATCAGGGCTGTGGTGCGCGGCGGTGAGTTCCACACGTTCACCGAGGTGGCTGAGTTCGGAGCGGGTTGCTTCGGGCCGATCAACGACGCGCTCGGTCTGACGAATCCGCCGACGCCGGCGCAATGTGATGAGTTTCTCGCCACCACCGGCGTGTTGGCCAATGGTGCCAGCACCCTCATCGTCGCCAATCTCGCGCCTGGAACGCACAAGTTCATGTGCGAGATCCATCCCTGGATGAAGACAGTGGTCACCGTCGAGGGTGACGACGACGACTGACATGTAGGCGCTCCGACAGGTTGGGCTAGGGCCGTGGGAACGACTGCTGGCGTCGCGCTGGATGCAACGCAAGCAGTCTGTTGATGCGCGCGGTGTCGGTATTGCGCATGGCATCGACCCGCTGACAACCTGGGCACCACACCGAGGCCCGGCCCCACGGGCTGTCGCGTTCCTCCCAACCGTCGAGCGTGTTCGCGCACAGCGGGCATGGCCGACCGCGGCGGGCATAGATCCAGTGGTCCGCCGTGTTCAGACGG
>JAYTZE010000147.1:0-8070 GCA_043742385.1 Ilumatobacteraceae bacterium | reverse complement strand
CGTATCGGCCTCACAGGACCGATTTCACGTTCGGATCAGATGCTACCGGCTCCGCTCTCGACCCTCTAGCGTCGCGGACCAACACGTTCGAATGGGGTTCATGAACACGCACTGGATCGTCGAAGGCCGCATCGATCCTCGCTGGCCGATCAACACGCGTGGCAACATCGGTGAGGTGTTCCCTGAGGTGCTGACGCCGCTGTCGTACAAGCTCGCCGTCATTCCTGCGGAGCAAGGGTTGGCGCGACGCCTTCCGTTCCATGGGCATCGTTCGCCCCGAACGATCTGCGACGCAACGACCCGACCATCATCGGGCTCTGCGGAGGGTATGGGTACCTCGATCTCTCGTTCCTTCGCACGAATGGATTGCCCGTCGCCCCGCACTCGATGCGTCGAGCGACGAACTGCTGGGTTCCTCCAGGAGTACCGAAACGTGTTCGCGCCGGTCTTCGCCAACCACATGGTCACCACCTTCACGGCCGATCCCAACTGCCTCGAACCCGGCGACGTTCTGGTGGCGCCGCTCACGGATCCCCGACGGCGCCATCGTCGAAGTCGATGGCGCTGCCGGAACGGTGACGATCGTCGCAATGTCGGGGTAGGTCGCGGCCGACGGCGACGCGTCGCGGAACCATTCATCACACCGTCACGCCTCGTTCATCGCGACGTCAGCTTGCACTCCTAGTCTGACCGCCCGATGGAAGCCGAACCGCTGCTGGCCATGTGCGATGACATCGTACCGCTCGCGCATTTCACGCCGACGTCGTTGCCTGCACAGCCTTGTGACACCGACAGCGTGAGCGAAGGCGGCCGCGAGTCCGGGGTATGTCTTGCTGCGGATGTCGAGGCATTCCTCGCCAGATTGAGACGAGAGCAGGTTCGGTTTCTCGACGCGATCTCAGCCGCCCGTCTGGAGCTCTACAGCGAGCCGGGCCAACTTGCCAAGGCGGCAGCACTTCAGGCTCGCCTGACTCAGCGGTTCCTCGACGCCCAACGCTCGATTCTTCGCGGGCGCGCTGAAGTCGAAGCCAAGGTTGCCCGGATCGCGGAGGATGCTGACGCGGATGCACTCGGCGGCAACGCTCAGGCCCCGGGTGCCACCATCTGCCCCGAGATCGCCGAGCGTGCTGTTGTCGTTGATGGAACGTGCGCCGGAGCCGAGTCTCTTGCGAGCATGGTCAACGCCGCCTTCGAATCCGACGGTGCCCAGGCCGAGCGGCAGCTGAGGTCGCTCCTCGACGACTGGTGGCGCGCCGAGGGTCAGGAGTGCAGAGCCGAGCTCGACGATGCCCACGCCCGCGCTGCTATGCGGCTGCACGTGGCCAGAAGCGAAGCAGGTGACGTTACCGAAGATTCCCGCGCCGAGGCACGTGACGCGGTGCCGACAATCGAACCCGTCGAGCCGGCGGAACCGGCAGCGTTGCTCCCAGGGTCGCTGCTTGCCGCGCTGGACACCATCGATCACACTGGCCTGGACCAGCTGCTCGTGTCGTTACTCGATGCTCTGGGCACGCCTTCCGCAGAACACGGTCCACCGCCCCCGAGCGCCGCGCCGACCATCGACAGTGCACCGCTCGATGACGCATTCGATAGTTTCTGGGGTGCCGGGTCCGCGCACTGGACTCACCGGGTGGCCCGAAACTGGGTTGTCGCCCACGTGCTTTTCCCCACCGTGACGGTCGTTGCCGGGCTAGCGCTTGTGCTCGCTTGGACCGGGTGACGATGCACATCGTCGATGACGCCGTACATCCTTTCTGAATTCACCTGACGTTCAGATCGTCGCAACTATGCATCGTTACTATCCGACGCGTGCAGCGATCGACCGACGGGTACGCGTCCGCGTGGCCTCCCACGAATGGCACTCCTATCAATGGCGACGCCGTCAACCACACAGTCGACGGTGCAGATGCGGAGCGAGCGAGTCTGCAGGCCGAGCTGGCCGCTGCCAAGGAGCGCATCGTGAGGGCGCGGAACCGCGCCGAGGCACGCGAGGCGGAGGTTCGCGAGGCATTGCGAGCCGAGATTGCCTCCACCCGCGACATCCTCGCCCAGATCGAACGGCAGTACCGAGAGGCTGTCTCGATGATCCAATTTCCGGCGCGGCGTGAGGTCGAACGGGTGCTCGCCGAGGCCCGCCAAGTGGCGGCAGGCGCCACGGTGTGGGCGCCCAGCGCTGAGAGATTACGGACTCCCGATGTTGCGTGAAGCTCCGCTGGCTGTGGTTCGGTGGACTGAACCTGCTCCGACCTTGCCGGTGCAGTCGAGTCAAGCCGTTGGGCCTGCGCCATGGGCCGCGCCCACTGGACCCGCAGTTGTCGTGCCAAACCCCCTTGAGCACGCGGCTGCAGGCAGCGCTCCGGTCGTCGATCGCCGCACCAACGTCCGCTTGTTCGACAATCGTCGGCGTCGTGCCGATGATCCCGTTGACTTACCGGCCCGTGCCGGCACGGCGTTGCTGACACTGCAACTCCGAGCCGCGCTCCAAGAGGCCGCTGAGGCCGAGGCGGAGGAAGCATCGTGGGATCTGGAGTCAGCCCTTGGGCAGTTGCGTGCACGGCTCGGGCCGCTCGTCGAGGACCGCCGCCGAGCTCTCGATCAGGCGCTCGTGCAGGCGCGTACCGAAGCCGACACCGCTGTCGCAGCAGCACGCGCCGAAGTGCCCGCAATCGCAAATGAGTTGTCGTCGACAGCTCCGGACGGGGTGCCGTCGGTCGCCCTCGAACTGTCGTCCACCGTTGCTGACATCACCAGGCAAGTGTTGGTCGCCTCGGATCGTCATGATCCATCGTCGACGACAGTCGTTGTCATCGACCCCGACTCGTTCTCGCGAGCCTTCGCTGCCGCCTTCGCGGCGGCCTTCGCCGCTGTCCTCGACGAACGGTTCGCTGGTCTGATCGGCGGTGCTCCTGCTGGGCCGGGGTGGCAGGCTGCGCCCGCGACCGTTCCAACAAAGAAGTCTTTCTGGGCCGGTCTGTGGCATGCCGACGTCTTCTTGTCGTTGGTCGCCATGTTGGTGGTGCTGGTGGTGCTCGTGGCGTGGTCGGTCTGAAACATGGAGTCGACCTGAGCCGTGGACACCACAACTACCGTCCTCCCCACGCAGGTGAGCACCCCGGAGGCGACACCGCAGGCGATCGCCGGCAGTCGCGGCCGCGGGGACCGCTTCTTTCTTGGCTTGACGCTGTCGAGCGGCCTCCTCGTGCTGCTGATCATGGTGGCAGTCGGCCTGTTCTTGTCCGTCGAGGCAGCGCAGGCCTTCGGTGCGAGGGGATTCTCGTTCTTCACCACATCCGAGTGGCAGCCTGACCGAGGCGTATTCGGCATCGCCGCGGTGCTCGCCTTCACCGTGGCGATCGCCTTCATCGCTGTCGTGATTGCCCTGCCGATCTCGATCGGAACAGCCTTGTTCATCACCGAGGTTGCGCCGACGTGGCTCCGGTCGACCCTCATTGCCATGGTCGACCTCATGGCAGCGGTGCCAAGCGTGGTCTATGGGCTCTGGGGGGCGAAGCTGTTGCAGGGCCACATGATCGGGCTGTCTCGATGGCTGTCGACGTGGTTCGGATGGATCCCGTTGTTCGACGTGACAGGTTCCGACCCGAACAACCCATTGGCGAGCTCGACTGTCTACACCACGTCGACCTTCATCGCCGGTGCCGTGGTGTCGCTGATGGTGATGCCCATCCAGTGCTCGGTCATGCGCGAAGTCTTTTCTCAGGTCCCACTCAGCGAACGCGAGGGCGCGTATGCGCTCGGCTCGACCCGCTGGGGGATGATTCGCGTCGTCGCCTTGCCCTTTGGTCGCGGCGGGATCATTGGAGGGACGATGCTCGGTCTCGGGCGGGCGCTCGGCGAGACGATCGCGGTCGTGCTGATCATCTCGCCCCGATTCGACTTCACCTTTCATGTGCTCGAAGCCGGCAGTAATTCGGTGTCGAGCTTGGTTGCGCTGCGCTACAACGAGGCCTCTGGATTCGGGCTGTCGGCGCTGATGGCTGCCGGCCTCACGCTGTTCGCAATGACGCTCGGCGTCAACTTCATCGCGTCGTACTACGTGGCGCGGTCGCGCTCAGGAGCGAGCAGCGAAGCATGACCTCGACGAGTCTGACCGAGGCGCCGACAGGGCAGCCGACCCCTGCGGCAACTGCGACGACCGTGCTGCCCGGGCGCCTCGCCCCCCGGACCCCCCCGCCGGTGCGTCGAGCCATCGGGCGGGTGTCGCGCCGCGACCTGTTCGTACTGTTCGGCGCCGCGGTCAGTGCCCTGTGCACCACGATGCTGCTCGTGGGTCGCCTCACCCCGTTGACGGGGAAGCTGGGCTTCGTGGTGGTGTATTTCGCGATGTTCCTGGCGACCTATGCACTGCTCGTGTCGCTGACCGACAATGGACCTGCCATCGTCGACAAGATCATGAGCGCACTGCTCACAGCGGCGGCGGCGGTGGCCGGACTGGCGTTGATCTCGGTCGTGTTGTTCACCCTGTGGAAAGGCCGCTCTGCCCTAGCGAAGTCGAATCTGTACCTCGCGGACATGAGCTTGGCCGGGCCGCTCGATCCGCTTGACGTTGGCGGTATCGCCCACGCCATCGTCGGGACGCTGGTGATCATCTCGATGTGTTTGCTGTTCACCGTTCCCCTCGGCTTGACCTGCGCCGTCTTTCTCAACGAAACACGATGCCGGATCACCGGTCTGGTGCGCACAGTCGTCACCGCCATGACAGCGCTCCCGTCGATTCTGGCCGGACTGTTCATCTTCGCCACGTGGATCCTGATCCTGGGCCACCAGCGATCGGGCCTGGCCGCGGCGCTGGCTGTCAGCATCATGATGCTGCCGATCATCATCCGATCGGCCGACGTGGTGTTGCGGCTGGTGCCGGGCAATCTGCGCGAGGCGTCGTCGGCGTTGGGTTCGTCGCAATGGCGCACCGTCTGGCACGTCGTTCTACCAACCGCGCGATCGGGATTGTCGACGTCGGTCATCCTCGGCGTGGCTCGTGGCGTCGGTGAGACGGCGCCGGTCCTGTTGACCTCCGGGATCACCTCCACCATGAACATCGACCCATCGACGAACGCGATGATGTCGCTTCCGCTCGCCGTATTCGAGTTCGTCCGGTCACCCCAGCCAGCACTGGTCGCCCGAGGTTACGCCACGGCTGCAGTCCTGATGATTCTGGTGCTCGTCCTCTTCGCCCTGGCCCGGTTCCTGGGCGGACGGCCTGCTGGCAGGCTCTCGAAGCGACAAGCCAGAAGGAGCACCGCCCGGTCGGCTCGCGACCGCCAGCGCTTCGACGCCCGACTCGACGTGGTGGATTCATGAGCTGGCTTCGGCCGGCCCGGCTGATCACGTTGGTCGGGCTCAGTGTGGTCGTCGGCTCGCTGGTCGGGGCCGGCCAAGCCCCGAGCGCCTCCGCGTCGGGTGGCTATCAGCGGATCTCCGGCGAAGGCTCGTCGTGGGCGGCGAATGCCATCGACGCGATGCGAGTCAACGTGCGCCAGTTCGGCATCACCATCGATTACAACCCCAGCGGGTCGACCTCGGGACGGAAGAACTTCCTGAACGGAACCGTCGACTTCGCTGCCAGCGACATCCCATTCCAGTTCCAACCCGAAGACGGCTCGGCTCCAGAGAACCCGGCCCCGGGTAGCTACGCCTACATGCCGGTGACCGCCGGCGGAACGGCGTTCATGTACAACCTGTTGATCAACGGCCAGCGGGTCACCAACCTGCGACTCTCCGGCGAGAACGTCGTCAAGATCTTCACCGGCGTCATCACGATGTGGAACGACCCCGCGTTGCAAGCCGACAACCCGGGCATCACGTTGCCGGGCCGACCCGTCGTCCCGGTCGTTCGTTCCGACGGTTCGGGTTCGACCGCCCAGTTCACCTCGTGGATGATCAATCAGCATGCTGGGTTGTGGAACGACTATTGCCAACGATCGGGTCGGGCCCCGACGTGTGGCGAAACGTCGTTCTATCCGACCATCGGCGGCATGATCGCCCAGTCGGGCGATGTCGGCATCGCCGGCTACGTCAGCCAGAGCTTCGCCGAGGGGGCGATCGGCTACGTCAACTACTCGTATGCACTGGGGGTTCAATTCCCGGTCGCCAAGGTGCTCAACGCCGCAGGCTTCTACACAGAGCCAACTCCCGAGAACGTCGCTGTCTCGCTGCTCCAGGCGCGCATCAACCAGGACGCGAGCAACCCGGCCGTGTACCTGACGCAACAACTCGAGGGCGTGTATACCGACGCCGATCCGAGGAACTATCAGCTCTCGTCGTACTCGTACTTCATCTTGCCGACGACAATAGGCGGACAGTTCAACGAGGCGAAGGGCAGGACGTTGGGGGCCTTCGCCTACTACGCCATGTGTCAAGCGCAGCAGCAGTCGGCATCGCTCGGCTACTCGCCGATGCCGATCAACCTGGTCGAGGCCAGCTTCGAACAGATCCGCAAGATCCCGGGCGCCGTCGTGCAAGACATCAACATCACGAGCTGCAAGAATCCGACGTTCTCGGCCGACGGCACGAACGAGCTGGCGAACAATGCGCCCCAGCCCCAGGCGTGCGACCGGCAGGGGCTAACCCAATGTGCCACCGGAACCGGTGGCTTGGCGAACCAGCCGACTGATACCGCCGCGCCTGCCGCCACTGGAGGAAGTACGGATAGCGGCACCGGCTCCGGTGCTGATACTGGAAGCGGTGACACGGATGCTGCTGCTGGCCCGGGTGCCGATGCTGGTGCCGTTGGCTCGGCTGGTCCTGGCAGTGGTGCCGCTGGTACAGGGAGTGGGTCCGGAACAGGGAGCAATACCGGTAATGGTGCTAGTACAGGTACGGGAGCGGTCAATGACGCCGGCAATCCTGTCGTCGGCGGTGGCGCGGCCAACGACACGCTGGGCGACGAGGCGACACAATTTTGCGACACCGACACCGGGCTGTGCGCGGTCGCGTCCGGGGTCGATCAGGCGAGCAATCAGACGAGCAACCAGCCCGCCGTTGCGCAGCAGGTCGGCGAGGTCTCACCCGTCACGCTCCCTCAGCTCGCCGGACCAGGCTCCGTGATCCTCATGGTTCTCGTGGTGCTCTTCACACTCGGTCTGGTGCTGGCCCCGGCGGCGGCGTGGAGACATTTCTCGAGGACGAACCGAGCTGGCGAGATGTCAGCATGAGCGCCGCTACCCGCATCGCCCGCAGTTGGTTGGTCGGTCCGTTGGCGATCGCTGCGATCGCTGCGATCGCCGCGTCGGGTGTTGCCGCTGCCCCCGTGCCGGGTGGCCAGGGTACCGACACATCGCTACCTGCGACGGACTCGCAGGTCACCATCAACGGACGGGGTGCCTTCACCAGCCTGGCCATCACCGTCAACCAGACCAACGCCCTCACGAATCAGGCGGTCTCGATCACGTGGACCGGCGGCACGCCGACCCAATCGGGCGCCGGTCGATTCGACGGCCACTACCTCCAGGTCATGCAATGTTGGGGCGACGACGACGGCACGGTGCCGGAAAATCCTGGTCCCCCTCCTGAACAATGCGTGCAGGGCGCCGTCGCTGGAACCTTCGGCGGGGTTGCTGCCGGGCGCTTCCCCGGCGGACTCGCTCTCACTCGCATCATCAGCAGGTCGACGTGGCCGAACTTCGACGCGTCACTCGGCGTCTTCGACGATCGGACGGGGCAAGTGTGGCGTCCATTCCGGGCCGTCGATGGCACCGAGATCGGCGTCCACGAGGACCCGACGTTCGTCCCGTTCGTGGTCGGCGGGAGCTTCTGGCTCAATCCGTACTTCGACATCGTGAAGACCAACGAGATCGGCGGTGCCGTCACCGGCCGCGACGGTCGCGGCGCCGAGCTGTTCGAAGTGCTCACCGGCGTGCAATCTTCTGGCCTCGGCTGCGGGCAACGCACACAGCCGGTCGCCGGCGGCGGGCGGAAGGTCCCCAAGTGTTGGATCGTCGTCGTTCCCAGGGGAGCGCCTGCCGACGAGAACGTCGGTACTCCATTCGAGGCCAATGCCGACCAGATCGGCGTGTACACCTCGCCCCTGTCTCCGGCGGCGTGGCAGCAGCGGAT
>JAYTZE010000146.1:0-2000 GCA_043742385.1 Ilumatobacteraceae bacterium | reverse complement strand
ACTGGTCGGCGGTGACGACACACAGCGAGTTGGTGAACTCGACCTGATTGTCGATGCCGTCGGCACGCTGCTGGGGACTGGCAGTGCGTTGCGTGGCGATCGCGCTGTGAGCCACGTTGGCCTTCCCCAGTGCCTCGCGCAGCCGGCGGGCAACGTCGCCGAGGCTCGATTCGCGCGTCAGGTAGCCGACAAGATTGAGGCCGTCGCTGCGGAGTTGGTCGGCGACGACCATCTCGCTTTGCTCGGCTTCGACCGTTGTCACGAGCAGGGGCACCTCGTCGAACGAGAATGCGCCGCGGCACCATCGGCGGAACTTGGTTGCCGTGCCCCCTTCCGGATCCGGAAACGCAGCCGACAGATCGCGACGCTGCTCGTGTAACGCCAACCAGTAGCGCGATGCCAACCAGTCGCGGAACGCAGCGGCAGCGCTCCATGGTGCCGGCGGTGGCGAAGACGCATCGGCGACGACCTGCCTGATCGTCGCGTCGACGGTCAGGCCGCCGGGCAACCGCAGCGGCGTGCGCTCGCCGGCCAGCTGCCCGGCAGCACGCTTCATCGCCTCTTGCCGTTCTGGGTTGCCCAACAATTCGATTCGCATCGCGCCGGGTGCCTCGGAATCGAGCGTCCATGGCGTGCGCGTGTCGTACCGGGCCACGTCGAGCAGTGCCGGCTCGGTGGTATCCCAGCGCCACCGGCCGACGCCGATCGAAGCGTCGCCGCACTCACTGACGCCGAACAATTGCGCGGCTCGCGCCAGCAGGTGACCGACGCCGGTCGTGCCGGTGAGATGCGATGCCAGCCACTGCAGGGTCGTCGCCGAGTTCGCGCCGAACGCCACAACGCTGGTGCTGTGCAGGCCGTCGACCACGAGGTCGGCTTCGCCCGGCTCGAGGCCGTCGTCAGCAAGCGGTTCGACCGAACGCAGCACGGCGGTCATTCCCGGATCGGCGATCAGTGCATCGATCCCCGACAGCACGGCCGTTGACCCGACCCACAGCAGCACGACATGCACGTCGCCGTCGGCCAGCAGACCGGACGTCACTTCGACCGCGCGCCGCCACTCCCCGATCAGTGCGTCGCCGGCAACGATGGCTACCTCGTCTGCAGCCGCAGTCTTGTGACTGTCGAGCCACACGACGCCGTCGAGGTGGGGCCGTAGCTGCGGGTCGCCGCACCACACGGCCCCAATTTCCCATCCCGGATGCAGTGCCCGGATGGCGTCGGCCAGTGGCTCGGGACGATGGGAGCCGTGGGGAACGATCAGCACCGCGGCGACGCGCCCGGTCATGGCCGTTGCCTCGGAGATCGATTGCCTCTGCACATCCGGCGTATCTTTATCAGGTGTCTTCCGAGGAACTCGACCACCTTCGTGCCGAGAACGCCGAACTTCGTCGCCGTGTCGAGGTCGTCAGTGCCGAGATCGACCAACTGCGTGCGGAGTCGTTGCAACGACGCGACGAGGTTCGCCGTCTGGTTGCCGACCTGCCGGCGGTGGTCAGCCGTCGAGCCGTCGTTCGCCGGATGTTCAGTCGGGGTGCAGGCCGCCGCCAGATCACGTCGAGTCAATAAGGCGTGGCTTCGGTCAACGTTTTCGTCGCCGGGCGCGGCAACCACTTCATGGTGGAGATCGCCGGTTGGATTGCCGAGGCTGCTGGGCTGACCGGTCGCCCGGTCGAGGTGATCAGCGATCGACTTCCACGCGACGACGGATCGATCAACTTGGTCGTCGCCCCGCACGAGTTCTTCGAGTTGTATCGCGCACCTCGTCACAAGTTGTACAGCGCCGCTGCGGCAAGCATCTGCGTCAACACCGAGCAGCCGGGCACTTCGTGGTTTCGCCTCGCCGTCGCCACCTGCCGGCGTGGCCTGTTGACGCTCGACATCAGCGACCAGGGTGTCGAGGCGCTTCGTCACATCGGCATCACGGCCGAACGCCTGCGACTCGGCGGCCTGCCGTCGATGCACAGCGAGACCACCGCGGCCGATCGTCCGATCGAGGT
>JAYTZE010000145.1:0-8074 GCA_043742385.1 Ilumatobacteraceae bacterium | reverse complement strand
TTGAGCTTGACGATGTCAGGATCCGGCACGATGCCGCCGACGATCACCGGGATGTCGACGCCCCGCGCCCGTGTCTCTGCGACAACCAATGGCGCCAGCGTCATGTGCGCGCCCGACAACATCGACAGGCCGATGGCATCGACGTCTTCGTCGACTGCGGCGGCAGCGACGGTCGCCGGTGTTTGGAACAGGCCGGTGTAGATGACCTCGTATCCCGCGTCTCGCAGGATTCGCGCCACCACTTTGATGCCACGATCATGACCGTCGAGACCGACCTTGGCGATGAGAATCCGTTGTGCGGCCATCAGATCGCCATCAGATGATCGGTACTTCGACGTGGCGCCCGAAGACGGTTCCGAGTGATGCCATGACCTCGCCAAGCGTGGCGTACACGCCCACGGCGTCGATCAAGCCGGGCATGAGGTTGATCTCTGGGTCGGCGGCCTCGGCCTCGACGCGCCGCAGAGCGGAGTCGACAGCCGTCTGATCGCGTGTATGCCGGACCTGTTCGAGGCGTTTCAGTTGTCGCGTTTCGTCCTCGTTGGTGATTTGGAGCAGTGGTATCTGCGATTCTTCACTGCCCTCGGTGAACCCGTTGACGCCGACGATGATGCGTCGGCCGGTGTTGAACCGCCGCTCGAGCTCGTAGGCGCTATCGGCGATCTTGCCCTGGAACCAGTTGTCCTCGATGCCCTTGATCGCACCCTCGAGCATCGAGCCGCCACCCAGCTCGTCGAGGTAGGCGAACAGTTCTTCGGCCTGGCGCTCGACTTCGTCGGTGAGGTGCTCGACGTACCAGGAACCGCCGAGCGGGTCGGCCACATGAGCGACGTTGGTTTCGTGCGCAATCACCTGTTGGGTGCGCAACGCGATGCGTGCAGTCCTCTCGGTCGGCAGGGCCATGGCCTCGTCCATCGAGTTGGTGTGCAGCGACTGCGTGCCGCCGAGCACGCCCGCCAGCGCCTCGATGGCGGTGCGAACGATGTTGACCTCCGGCTGCTGCGCTGTCAGCGAGACACCTGCGGTTTGGGTGTGGAAGCGCAACTGCATCGAGCGTTCGAGCTTGGCGCCGTAGCGATCACGTAACCATCGTGCCCAGATGCGGCGAGCGGCGCGGTACTTGGCGATCTCTTCGAAGAAGTCGATGTGGGCGTTGAAGAAGAACGACAGGCGTGGCGCGAACGAGTCGACGGGGAGGCCTGCCTGCATGGCGAGTTCGACATAGGCGAAGCCGTTGGCAAGCGTGAACGCCAATTCTTCGACCGCCGACGAACCTGCCTCGCGAATGTGGTAGCCGGAGATCGAGATCGAGTGCCAGCGCGGCATCTCAGCAGCGGTGAACCGAATGGTGTCGCGTACCAGCCGCATGGAGGGACGTGGCGGGAACACGAACTCTTTCTGAGCCTGGTACTCCTTCAAGATGTCGTTCTGCAACGTGCCACCCAGCCGAGCACGATGTACGCCTGCCTTCTCGGCCTGGGCGACGTACATCGCAAAGATCACGGCCGCAGGCGAGTTGATCGTCATCGATGTCGTGGTTTTGTCGAGATCGATGCCGGCATACAGGTCTTCCATGTCGGCCAGCGAATCGACCGCCACGCCGCATCGGCCGACTTCACCCAAGGCCATCGGGTGGTCGGAGTCAATACCCAGCAGCGTCGGCATGTCGAACGCCGTCGACAGACCATCACCACCGGACTTGATGATCTCCTTGAAACGCCAGTTGGTGTCGTCCGCGGTGCCGAAGCCGGCGAACATCCGCATCGTCCACATCTTCGAGCGGTACATCGACGCGTACGGGCCACGTGTGTACGGAAACTGACCTGGATAATCAGTCGAGTCGTCGTCCGGACCGTAGACCGGTTCGAGCGGAATCCCCGACATGGTCGTGTAGTCGACATCGCGCACCCGCGACTCGGCAAAGGCCTGCTCCCAGAGCTCACGATTGGTGTAGGGCATCCCAGCAGTTTATTTGGAAGTCAAAGCATTGTTGTAGTTCAGCGAAAATCTCCGAATGCACGACGCATGCCCTTCAGGACGGAATAGACCTCGCGTTGCTCGGCTGGAGGGATCGGCACGATCGAAAAAACCTGGGCGTTGAGTTGCGATGTCGCCTTCTCGGTCAGCCGTTTGCCGCTGGTCGTGATCTCGGCGAGAACGCTGCGACCATCCACGGGATTCGCTGTCCTGCTGACAAACCCGTCCTGTTCGAGCCGTTGCACAGCGTTGGTGACACTGGCGGGGTGTACTTGCAATCGCTCACCGATCTTGCCGACGGGCAAGTACCCCTTGCGGCTGAAACGCAGCAACATCAGCACTTCGTAGCGGGCAAAAGTGAGGCCCAGCGGGCGCAGTATTGCCTCGACGCGCGCCAGCAGCACCTGTTGAACGCGCATGATCGACGTGACGACAGCCATGCCGTCGGCGGCCTCTCCCCAGCCCTGGCCCGTCCAGCTGGCATGGGCAAGGTCTATGGGATCATCGGGTAGTGGCTGCGCTGGGGGCACGGCATGTCCTCTCGGCACGAAGTCAGTCATTGATCATGCCTCGCGAGACGATGTCGCACTGCATCGGCATCACCGAATGTGTCACGAATGTGCTCAGGTCTGGCGAGCGAGCACGATCGGAGCGGCCTGTTCGAGGTGCTCGACCCATTGCTGTGGCGAGGAGGGCTCGACGATGGGCAGGATCACAAACTTGGTGGTACCAACGGCGACGAACTTGTCGATGGTCGCCATCAACGCGTCCCATCCTTCGGAAACCAACACGGTTGGGTCGGTGAGGTCGGGCCGGCGCTTGGCCAGAAGGTCGACGACTGTCTGTGGTAGGGGTTCCAATGAGTACAAGAGCAACGCGCCATAGTGATCGGCATCGATGGCTCGGCCGTGGTCGACAAGCGTCGCTTCGATCAACTCGCGCCCCCGGGCCGCGTCGTCGGGAGTCACGAAGCTCGGCAGCCAGCCATCGGCAAGCCGTGCGACGCGCCGCAACTCCGACGCAGCTGTTCCTCCCAGCCACACGTCGAGGTGCTCCTGCAGCGGCTTGGGCAAGACGCGCAGGTCGTCGTAGTCGAACCGGTGTCCATGATGAGTCAGCGTGCCCGGCGCCCATGCACCGCGTAGCACTGCGAGAGACTCGTCGAACAACTTGGCGCGGGCGCCGCGCTCGACTCCGAACGCTTGCTGCTCCTGCGGATCCGCGACACCGAGTCCGAAGGCAGGCAGCAATCGGCCATTGGAGAGCCGATCCAGAGTCGCCAACTCCTTTGCGAGCACGATGGGGTTGCGACCAGGAAGCACCATCACGCTCATCCCGAACTTCAGCTTCGTGGTGCGCCCAGCGGCATACGCCAGGCCGACCAATGGATCAGGTGCGTCGCCCCCGATCCGCTCGCTGAGCCACAAACTGTCGAACCCCAGCCATTCAAGGGCGTCGACGACGGTGCCGAAGCCATCGTCGTTGAGGCGAGTACGTGTGCCGAAGGCATAGCCGACGCGGACGCGTGCGGCGTTACCCACGGGCGAGGACTAGTTCAGCTGGATGGGCTGTCGAGCGCGAAACGTCGGGCCACGCGACGCACGCCTGACGAGTCGATCGTGACGAACCCATCACCGCATCGTGACACAACGGTGAAGCGGTGTTGTGAGCGAATGCGGGCGGGTTCCAGCTGGGTGCGATGCCAGCCGATCACCGACGCCACGACGATGACACCGACAACGATCAACGGTTCGCAAACACGGCCTGCCAGCAGTCCAGCGACGACGGCTGCGGCGGCGCCGGCCTTCAACGCGAGGAGGATCAGAGCGGAAGATGCCGCCCGGGGAGTCAAGGGTGTGCTGTGCATGGCGTTCACATTCATATAGACGTTTCTGGCGGCCGTTTGGATTCACTTTCGGCGAGATTTCTTGAAACTGCACTATTCGTCACACAATCGGAATAGAGCGCTCGGTGTCGTCGAAATTCAGATAGCCGGTCGGCGGTGGGCCCAGGGCTGGGCAGCTTCGAGCTGTGCGGCCACCCTGAGCAACTGATCCTCACGGCCATAGGCCGCCACCAGTTGCACGCCGACGGGTAGCCCCGAGGCCGTCCAGTGCAACGGAAGGCTGATGGCCGGCTGTCCGCTGGAGTTGAACGCAGGTGTGAACGGCACGTATGCGGCTGCCCTCACCATCGGTGTCATGGGTGCAGATAGGTCGTTGGCGAAGGTTCCGACTGCGGCAGGTGGTTCGGCGAGCGTTGGTGTGAGCAGCAGATCCCATCCATCCGCCCACCACTGTTGTACGGCTCGGCGGAACTCGACCGTGGCTGCCAGCGCCAGGGCGTAGTCGATGGCATTGACGTTGCGTGCGAAGGCCACCTGTGCGCGGTTGACGGGTTCGACATCGTCGTCGGTCAGCGGCCGGCCGAGTTGCGACTCGATCCGACGCACGGTGACGCCCATGTTGGTACTCCAGAGTGCAGAGAAGCGTCGGCCGAAGTCGCGGTCTGCCAAGGCGGCGGGAAAACCGTGCTCGACGAGATGCCCGAGCGATTCGAGCAGCGCTGCGGCGGCGCGAACAGCTTCACGGCACTCGTCATGCAGCGCACCGCCCAACGGGTGGGCGTCGAGCAGGCCGATTCGCAATCGTCCCGGCTCCGCACCGACCTCGCCGAGGTACGGCCCTTGCGGCGTGGGCGCGATCACGGTGTCGCCAACCCCGGATCCGCGCACTGCGTCGAGTAACGCGGCGGTGTCGCGAACGGAGCGGCTGACGCACAGTTCGACGCCGAGATTGCTCTCGTCTCGAAACGGGCCGAGCGTGATGCGGCCTTGTGAGGGCTTCAATCCAACCAAGCCGCAGCACGACGCGGGTATGCGGATCGATCCGCCGCCGTCGCTGGCATGGGCGAACGGCACCATGCCGGCGGCAACCGCAGCCGCGGATCCGCCGCTGGAACCACCAGGAGAATGATCGAGGTTCCACGGGTTGCGGGTCGGTCCCCAGGCCAACGGCTCGGTGGTTGGAAGGCTGCCGAACTCGGGGCTGTTCGTGCGGCCGGCGATGTTCAGGCCGGCTCGCCGCAGGCGGGTCACCAGCGTCGTGTCGGTCGGCGAGATCGGCATGGCGTCCTTCAGACCCTGGCACCCGTTGGTCAGCGGCTGCCCCGCATAGTGCGCCCACAGGTCCTTCAGCAGAAACGGCACCCCGCGAAATGGACCATCGGGGAGTCGGGTCGCAGCGTCGCGGGCTTCGTCGAACCAGCGAATGATCACCGCGTTGAGGGCTGGATCGATCGTCTCGATCCGCTCGATCGCCGCCTCGATCAACTCCCTCGCCGACACGTCGCCGCGGCGAACCAGTGCAGCCTGGTCGACCGCGTCCATCCATCTTGTCTGTGTCGCGAGTGAACCCGTTTCGGCCAATGAACCCATGGTGCCTTGTGTAGCACGTGGAATTAGGGTGGCGGTTCGTCGTGTCCACCTCGCAAGCAACCCCCTCGCCGTTGACCACTCGACAGGTTTGGCAGTCGGTTCCGGTTCGGCGTTTGCTGATCTGCAACGGCATCCTGTACTCGGGAATCGCCCTCCAGGCCACGGTGCTGTTGAAGCAGGCGTACGACATCACTGGACGCACCTCGGACCTCGGCTGGATGGGTCTCGCCGAGTTCCTTCCCATCGTGTTGCTCGTGCTTGTCACCGGTTCGGTCGCGGACCATTTCAACCGCAAGGCAATCGCATTGATCACGGTCTGCGCCGAGGTGGTGACCTCGGCCGCCCTGATGTTCTACGCACTGACCAAACCGACCTCGGTCGTTCCCCTGTTCGGAATTGCGTTCGCGTTCGGAATTGCCCGCGCTTTTCAGGCACCGGCGATGCGATCGATGCCGCCGATGGTTGCTCCCGCCGGCGCACTCCCCAAAGTGATCGCCCTGTATTCGGCGGTATGGACCGGGGCGATCATCGTTGGTCCGGCGATCGGGGGTTTCCTGTACGCGGTCGATCCGTGGGTGGCGTATCTGGGCGCGACGATTTTGATCTTCGGCAGCGCGTTGGTGTTGTCGGTGCAGACTTTCGTTCGCGAGCCGTTGCCGCCGGATCCGGACAACCGGCCCACGATGCGTACTGCTGTGGAGGGTCTGGTGTTCATCCGCCGGACCCCCGTGCTGTTGGCGGCTATCGCCCTCGACTTGTTTGCGGTCTTGTTCGGAGGGGCAGTGGCGTTGATTCCTGTGATTGCCAAGGACCGGCTCGGTGTCGGCGACGTTGCCTATGGATGGTTGCGAGCCGCGCCTGGCTTCGGAGCAGCCGCGATGGCATTGGTCATGGCGGCGCGACCCGTACGGCGACACGTGGGCAAGACATTGCTGACAGTTGTCGCAGTGTTCGGCATTGGCACGGTCGTCCTCGGCATCACCCGCAACTATGTCGTGGCGTTCCTCGCCCTCGTCGTGCTGTCGGCGGCCGACATGGTCAGCGTGTTCATCCGCGGCTCGCTGGTTCCGCTGGTGACGCCCGACGAAAAGCGCGGCAGGGTGCTGGCGGTGGAGTCGGTCTTCATCGGCGCGTCGAACGAACTCGGCGCGTTCGAGAGCGGCATGGTTGCACAAGCCATCGGCACGTCGGCCACAGTCATTGGTGGAGGTGTTGCGACAATCGCTGTCGTCGGTGTCTGGTGGTTTGCATTTCCATCGCTACGGTCGATCGACCGCTTTGAAGAACTCGAACGCGACTCCACCGACACGTCGTGATCGTGGTGACTCGACCGAGTCACGGTGGAGGTCATCAACCAGGCGCAGCGTTACTGATGTCGCCTGGAAGTTCACCGAACGTTGTCAGCATCGAGCGGATCGCCGCGTTGTCGACGCCGGTGATCAAGGGTGTTGCCGCAGAACTGGTGATGTTCCAGAGCCACAAGTCGCTCGGCCCGGTGCATCCGGTGGCTCGGACCGACAGCACCAATTGCTGTGCGTCGAGCCAGCCAACCGGTTCGGTCGACATCGCTGCGAAAGCTGCCGGCTGATCGATCACGGCCCCCGCGTTGGACATCTGTGTGCGTGTGAGCCCGCTGCACGCGCCGAGCCGCCAGGCGATCGCGGCGTTCGCGGTCGTGCCAACGGTCAGCTTGGCGATCGGTTCGATGACCTGGGTGAGATCGACCAACGCCAGCGCGGGCAGATCGAGGGCATGAACGTGGAAGGTGCCATTGCGGTGATCGTGCACGAAGTAGACGCGAGCCCCCGACGGGTCGGCGCCGATCTCGGTGATGACGGTGGTTGGTTGATCGAGTTGGGCGATCAACTGCGGGTTCTCGCCGCGATTGCTGGCAACGAACAGTCCTGCCGTGCCGTCCGCAGCTTGACCGGCGGCGAAGATGTTCCTTCCGGCTGGATGGTAGGCGGCGACATCGGTGCGCTCGAGAAAGCTGATGTCCGTGCGGGTCTCAGGTTCGCCAGCCGTGCGCCACAACAGATGGTTGTCGGCAACGGCTGGAGCAATCAGAGCCTTGCCAGTGGGGTACGACCATGACACCCGTGTGTTTGTGGAGAAGTATCCGGAGGGCAGGGCCTGGGTGCCGTCGAAGACCGTCACCGAGTTCAGCAGCACTCGGTCGCCGGTCGGTGACCACCGGAACGGGCCGACGTTGTCGAGCGTGAGTTCCGTCAGGCAACTGGAGATTCCGGTACCCGGTCCTGCGGTGTACAGGCGCGTGCCGATCTCGAACGTGACCTCGGCGGCTTGGCCGGGCGCTGAGAACACGCACGCGCCGGCGGGCAGCGCAATCGTGCTCGTCGCGATTTGCGGGTCAACCGAGATCGCGACAGTGGTGACGGGTACTGGCGGCACTGTGTTGCTCGGGGTGCCGAGTGGCGGCAAGGTTTGCGTCGTGGTCGAACCCTCGTCGACGCTGCATCCCGCGACCAGCATTGTGATGCCAATGGCGATGCACCCTAAGCGCTTCATCACACGCAACGGTAGATCCCTCGTGACAGGCTGGCGAACGATGCCTGCCCTGCGGAACGCGATCGTCGGCTGCGTATTGGCCACTGGTTGCTCGGCGGGTAGCGGTTTGTCAGAGGCAACCATTGCCACAAC
>JAYTZE010000144.1:0-4120 GCA_043742385.1 Ilumatobacteraceae bacterium | reverse complement strand
ACCGAGCCGCTGACCGAGGTGACGACCTCCTCGCGAATTGCATCGAGTGGTGGATTGGTGACCTGAGCGAACAACTGCTGGAAGTAGTCGAACAACAGCCGCGGACGGTCGCTGAGCACGGCGATGGGGGTATCGGTTCCCATCGACCCGATCGGCTCGGCCCCAGCCTTGGCCATCGGGGCAACGATGATCTTCAACTCCTCGTGTGTGTACCCGAACACCTGCTGGCGGCGCAGCACGCTCTGATGGCTGAACACCACGTGCTCGCGCTCGGGTAGCTCGTCGAGCTCGACCACGCCCTCGTTCAACCACTCGGCATACGGCTGGGCCTCGGCCAATGTGCGCTTGATCTCGTCGTCCTCGACGATTCTCCCCTGCGCAGTATCGATCAGGAACATGCGGCCCGGCTGCAAACGGCCCTTGCGAACGATCTTGACGGGGTCGATGTCGAGCACGCCGACCTCGCTGGCCATCACCACCAGATCGTCGTCGGTCACCCAGTAACGGCTGGGGCGCAGCCCGTTGCGATCGAGCACCGCACCGATCACCGTGCCGTCGGTGAAGGCCACGCTTGCGGGGCCGTCCCACGGCTCCATCAGGCTCGAGTGGAAGCGGTAGAAGGCCCGCTTGGTGGCATCCATCGCGTCGTGGTTCTCCCACGCCTCGGGGATCATCATCAGCATCGCGTGCGGAAGGCTGCGCCCACCGAGGTGCAGCAGCTCCAGCACCTCGTCGAATGTGGCCGAATCGCTGCCACCGGGAGTGCAGATGGGGTAGGCCCGCTCGAGCCCCGGCAGCAGGTCGCTGGCCAGCATCGATTCGCGAGTGCGCATCCAGTTGCGGTTGCCCTGCACGGTGTTGATCTCGCCGTTGTGGGCGATGTACCGATACGGGTGGGCCAGCGGCCACGACGGGAACGTGTTCGTGCTGAACCGGCTGTGCACCAGGACCAGTGCGCTCTCGATCCGCTCGTCGCCGAGATCGGGAAAGAACACGGCGAGCTGAGGGGTCGTGAGCATGCCCTTGTAGAGCAGGGTGCGACAGCTGAGCGACGGAAAGTAGGTCTGCTGTTCGACCGGCAGTTCGTGTTCGAGTCGCTTGCGGGCGACGAACACCTTGCGATCGAGTTCGATGCCTGTTGTGCCGGCCGGGTCGGAGATGAACAGTTGCCTGCAGATCGGCATCACGACCCTGGCGCTGGCGCCGAGGCAATCGGGGTTCACCGGCACATCGCGCCAGCCGAGCACCGCCAGGCCCTCGTCGACGACGATTGTGGCGATCGCCTCTTGCGCCTTCTCGGCATCGGTCGTATCGAGCGGCAGGAATGCCATACCCACTGCGTATGCGCCGGCAGACGGCAGTTCGAAGCCGACGACCGCTCGCAGGAATCGATCAGGTACTTGGATCAAGATGCCGGCGCCGTCGCCGGTGTCCGCCTCTGCGCCCGTGGCACCGCGGTGCTCCAGGTTGCACAATGCACCGAGGCCCATGGCCACGATCGATCGGCTGACCACGCCCTTCAAGTTCGCGACGAACGAGACGCCGCACGCGTCGTGTTCGAACCGGGGATCGTAGAGACCCTGCGGCGCGGGAAGGCCCGTTTGAGAGTGAGTGCGCATCTGTTTGGCTCCACGGAGTCGGTATACGGCTAGGTGGCGCACGGGACGACGCTGGCCCGAACGGTTCACGAATCGTACCGGGTCGAGGCGACGTCGCGCCACAACCTTTGGTGAGTCACGAGAGGTATGCCCACACATCGGGGGCGCCGCAAAGTACTGTCTGGGGCCGGTGGCGGGTGGAGTCCCAACCGAAGGAGACTCCTATGTGCGAACTGTGCGTCGGTGAAGATGCCCTGCCGCGCCGTCGCTTCCTGCGACTTGCAGCCACTGGCGCTGCCGCCGTGGCAGCTGCGGCGGTGTTCGATGCTCACGTCGCCGAGGCCAAGCCGAACGCCAACGCGAGCACATCGAACGTCGCCCGCGTGCCAGCACCCGCGATCGCGACCCGTGCACAATGGGGCGCCGACGAATCGATCCGCGACACCAACATCGTCGGGTGGGCACCCTTCCGCAAGATCGTCGTGCACCATACGGCGAGCCCCAACGGTGTGAGGGATCCCGCCGCAACCGTGCGATTCGGCTACGAGCTGCATGTGGTTGGCCGGGGCTTCACCGATATCGGCTACCACTTCCTGATCAGTCCGGACGGTCAAATCTTCGAAGGTCGACGCGCCCGAAAGTACGGCGAGGGCGAGCTACACAATGGCGAGGACGGCGCTGGCAACGCGATCATCGGCGGGCACACCAAGGGGCGCAACGCGGGCACCTGCGGAATCGCGTTGATCGGCAACTTCATGAGGACGGCGCCATCGAATGCCGCGATCGAGAGCCTCGTCCACCTCGCTGCGTGGGAGTCACAACGTCACCGGATCGATCCACTGGGCAGCGACGAGTTCATCGCCACCGATGGGACGAATCTGAAGTTCTTCAATATCGTCGGACACCGCGGCGTGGGCTCAACACTGTGCCCGGGCAGCAGGATGGCTGCCTCGATGCCATGGTTGCGCAAACAGGTCGCCGAGCGCGCCGGTAGCTTCCCAGCACGCAAGGCAGACATGCGCAGGTTGGCCTGGATATGGGACATCAACGCCTGAGGCCGGCGGCCCGACAGCCCGGCTTCGCAGCGGCCGCGCTACGTGCTGACGTTCAGGGTGATGTCGACGCCGGTCAGCGCTTTGCTGACCGGACATCCCACCTTCGCCGCCTGTGCAGCAGCTTCGAACCCGGCGGCGTCGAGCCCATCGACGTCGCCCGAAACGATGAGCGTGATCCCCGTCAGCCGGACACCACCGGCCGGATCAGGACCGAGGCTGACCTGGGCCTCGACATCAAGCGTCCTCGGCGTGCCGCCCGCCTGGGCGACCTCATTCGACAGCGACATCGCGTAACACGCCGAGTGAGCAGCGGCGATCAGTTCCTCGGGGCTTGTCGTACCCCCGGCATCGTCGGCCGCTCGCTTGGGAAACGACACGTCGTACGTGCCGACCCCTGAGCTGGTCATCTCCACCTGGCCGGAACCTTGCTGGAGCGTTCCGGCCCAGGCCGTCTTGGCCGTTCGTGTTGGCATCGAGTCCTCCGTTCGCGCTTGCGATCACCATCAACGCTAATGCCTGTAGACGAGCGCGCGTTCTCTGTCAACGCACGCGCATTGGAGCCGGGTACGTCGTCGGGGCGCATCCGCCAGGCGGTACGGTCGTACGCTTCGTGCATGGCCCTTGACGACGAGATGCTGAACAAGGTCACGTGGAAGATACCGAACGCACTTGCCCTGATCGGCTCGCGTGCCGGGGACGAGCGAAACGCGATGACCGCCAGCTGGATCACGCAGCTCTCCATGGAACCAGTGCTGATCGGCGTCGCCGTCGACAACGAGGCGATCACGTGTCGGTTGATCACCGATGGCGGGTCGTTCACTGTCAACCTGTGGGACGCGAGCGACACCCGAGTTTTCGTGAAGTTCTCGAAGCCGGCCGTCGATGACGGCTCGACGCTCAACGGTCGGGCGGTTCGGGTGGCGACCACTGGTGCCCCCGTGTTCGACGAGGCCGTGGCGTGGATGGACTGCGAAGTCCGTCACCAGGTCGACCTCGGCACGCACACCCTGTTCGTCGGGGAGGTCGTGAACGCTGCCATCAACGACTCCGAGGCCCGGACTGCCTCGATGAGCGACACCCGCATGAAGTACGGGGGCGTCAAACGCCACTGAGCGCGACAACGCGGCGCGCGCAACGCTGCCTGAGATCGCATGACGAGCCAACGACAACGATTGCCCGCTGCCCTCAGATGCCGAGCTCGCCCTGGCGGTAATGCAGGCGGCACAGCAACTCATACCGCACCACGTCGCCGAACAGTGGCTGCTCGCCCGAGGTACCGGTATCGCCGACCACCACAGTGTCGCCTTCGTAAACCACCTCGCCGTTGACGACACGGGCGTTGTGCGTGGCCCGCGCGCCGCACCAGCAGCGTGCCTCGACCTGCATGGGAACGCGCTCGTCGGCGATCTCGAGCATACGCTTGGTGCCATCGAACAACTCACCGCGGAAGTCGGTGATGAGACCAAA
>JAYTZE010000143.1:0-8078 GCA_043742385.1 Ilumatobacteraceae bacterium | reverse complement strand
TCGACCTCTGACCGGCCTGTCACACGGAGTTCATCAGCAATTCGTCGTGCGGAGAACATGCCGTCCGACAGGCGATCTATCATGAGCATGTGAATACCGAGGGCGCAGGCAAGGCACAGCGGCGGGTTCGCCGAATCGTGCGCCCCGTTTCCAAGCGGTTGTGGACGTTCGAGCTCGAGGGTTTCGACCGCCTGCCGGCAGCAGGCCCGGCAATCTTGTGCCCCAATCACGTCAGCTTTCTCGACAGTGCCTTCTTGATGCTCCACGTGCCGCGAAACATCAGCTTCGTCGGCAAAGCCGAGTACATGGATTCCTGGAAGACGAAGTATCTGTTCCCGCTGATGGGCATGATTCCTATCGACCGCGGAGGCGGCGACAAGAGCCAAGCGGCTCTCAATACGGCAGAGGCAGTATTGCGGCGCGGCGAGCTGTTCGGGATCTTCCCCGAGGGCACTCGCAGCCGCGACGGCATGTTGCACAAGGGCCGCACGGGCGCCGCACGGCTGGCGTTGAAGGTTGGTTGTCCTATCTACCCGGTCGGGATGATCGGAACTCGCGAGATTCAGCCGCCCGATGCGAAGGTTCCGAAGCTTCGCGGCGCGTGCACGATCAGGATTGGCAGGCCGATCAACATCCAGCGATACAGCAATCGCGGAGATGATCACATGGTGTTGCGCCAGATCACCGATGAGCTGATGTATGAGATACGCGACCTCACCGGGCAGGACTATCGCAATGTTTATGCCGGCAAGACTGCCGAGACCGAGCCGACTGTTGTCGCCAAGGTTGCCCAGATCAGTGATCAGCATCACGAGCTGGTCGGTGCTGCTTCGGGCTTCTAGCAACCCGCCGCTCGCCGTCGGTCGAAGTAATGGCGGGCCATCCGTTGGAAGCTGCGCTCGTAGACTGACAGGCCTATGGCCGATATGACGATCACACTGCCCGACGGTTCGCGACACTCTTTTGCCCAGGGTGCCACCGCGACCACCGTGGCCGAGTCGATCGGCTCACGCCTTGCCAAGGCGGCTGTCGCGGCCGTTGTGAACGGTGACGAGTGGGACCTTGGTCGCGAGCTGCCCGATGGCGCTGCCGTCGCCATCATCACCGGCGAGAGCGATGAAGGTCGTCACGTGCTGCGTCATTCGACGGCTCACGTCATGGCCCAGGCGGTTACGCAACTGTTCGCCGGCGCCAAGTTCTCGATCGGGCCCGCCATCGAGAATGGCTTCTACTACGACTTCGAGTTGCCCAACGGCAAGACGTTCAACGACGACGACCTTGTTGCGATCGAGGCCAAGATGGCCGAGATCGTCAAGGCCAATCAGCCCTTCGTTCGCGACGAGCTGTCACCGAGCGACGCCTTGAAGTTGTTTGCGGACCAGCCGTACAAGTGCGAGATCATCGAGCGGGTGTCGACGGGTGCTGCCGACAGCGAGGATGTCGGGGAGATTGCCGGTGGTGAGACCATCAGCGTGTATCGCAACACACCCGAGTTCGTCGACCTGTGCCGCGGGCCCCATGTCCCGTCGACCGGCAGGCTCGGCCACTACAAACTCATGAAGGTCGCTGGCGCGTATTGGCGTGGCAACGAAAAAGGTCCCATGCTCCAACGCATCTACGGCACGGCGTGGGAGAGCAAGGCCGCGCTCGCCGATCACTTGCATCGCCTCGAAGAGGCCGAGAAGCGCGACCATCGCAAGTTGGCCACCGAGCTCGACCTGCTGAGCTTTCCCCACGAACTGGGCGGGGGACTGGCGGTGTGGCATCCAAAGGGCGCCATCGCCCGCAAGCTGATGGAGGACTACAGCCGACAGCGCCACGCCACCGGGGGCTATCAGTTCGTCTATACGCCGCATCTGTCGAACGGAAACCTGTTCAGCAAGTCCGGCCATCTCGACTTCTACAAAGACGGCATGTACCCGCCGATGGAGATGGACAACGGCACGTACTACATGAAACCGATGAACTGCCCGATGCATTGCTTGATCTTCGGCGCCCGGCAGCGCAGTTATCGCGAGTTGCCGATGCGGTTGTTCGAGCTCGGCACGGTGTATCGCTACGAACGGGCCGGCACGTTGCATGGATTGATGCGGATCCGCGGGTTCACGCAGGACGACAGCCACATCTTCTGCACAGAAGATCAGATGCAGGACGAGATTGCCTCGCTGCTGGACTTCGTCATGAGCGTGTTGCGCGCGTTCGGGTTCGACGAGTTCACCGCCAATCTCTCCACGAAGGATCCCAACAAGTACGTCGGCGACGACCTGATCTGGGACAAGGCCACAGAGGCCCTTCGTGCCGCGCTGGTCAAGTACGGATTGCCGTTCAAGATCAAGGAAGGCGATGCTGCCTTCTACGGGCCGAAGATCGACATCGACGTGCGCGATGCCATCGGTCGCACGTGGCAGCTCAGCACCATCCAGGCGGACTTCAACCATCCCGAGCGATTCGACCTCGAGTACATAGGCGCCGACAACGCACGTCATCGCCCGATTATGTTGCACCGGGCTCTGTTTGGCTCGCTCGAGCGGTTCTTCGGCGTGTTGCTCGAGCACTACGCAGGCGCGTTTCCGACATGGATGGCGCCGATACAGGCTCGCGTGCTGCCAGTCGCCGAAGCCCACCAAGCTCACGCTGCCCATGTGGTCGAGCGCTTGGTTGCCGAGGGGTTCCGCGTCGACATCGTCGATGCCAACGACCAGCTCGGCAAGCGAATCCGCACGGCCAAGCTCGAGAAATTGCCATACGTGTTGGTGGTCGGCGACGACGATGTTGCCGCCGGCACCCTGGGAGTCAACCCACGTGGCGGCGACGTCGAGCGGGGTGTGCAACTCGATGAGTTCATCGGCCGGCTGCACGCCGAGGTCGACGCCCAACTCGCCGTCACATAGCCCGCCTCTCAGCCGCGAGGCACCGACAACATGAGGTCGTCGTACAGGATCGACGGCGAGCTGCTCCAAGACCTCGCGCATCTGCACGAACAGCGCAGCAGCCTCGTCGGCCGACGGTCGCAGCTGGGCGAGACGTGGCGCGGCCACGCCGTCGGCGTCGCCAATGAACTCCATCATGACCACTGTGCCGAACAGCTGCATAGGGTATGGAACGGCAGCGTCGGCCTGCCACAGGCACGACAGGACGGCGAACTCGGCGGATGCCCATTGTCCGGCAATCAGTTCTCGGCCGAACTCGGTTCGCGTTTCCATGGCGCGGTTCTCGCGGCTTCGCCGCATTCGTCGACCTTCGAGGTAGCCCGCATCGCGATGGAACATTCGGTGCTGCGCATCGCGGTACCGCTTGGCCGCCAGCAATACGTGGTCGTTTCCGTGCGTCCGGCGAATCAGCGAAACGTCGGCCTCCTTTCCGGTCTTGAAAACGCCCAGGTCGGTGTCGATCGCCGCGGGAGACGTGATGACCCAGTCCGGCGATGGAGTGGGACCATGCGCTGCATCGGGGTATGTGGAATAGGTGATGTCGTCGGCGTTCTCGTCGGCGACGTGTTCGTGTTGACACGATGAACTCCTCGGTGCTTGGGGCACCGATCCGTTCGGTGCCTAGGTGCTGGCAGGGGCGCGGAGGACGGAGGCAATGTTTTCATGACCTTCCCCCTTTCCGCGCCAGCGGCGCCTTCTCGAACGGACGACCGACGGAGTAGTCGCGACCGGAAGACCCAAGCCGAGTAATTTCGTTGCGTGGACACCTACGAGCGATTGTGGAATGGCTGGCGGGCCGCATACGTCGGCTCGGTGCCAACGCATCGAACCGAGGAAGGCAGCGTGTTCGCAGCCATCTTGCGCTCGGGCCTCAGCGATGAGGAGTGCAACATCGTGCATCGCGGCGCGCATGTGTTCGCGATTCTCAACGCGTTCCCGTACGCGGCGGGCCACACGCTGGTCATGCCGTATCGCGAACTTGCCAATCTCGAAGATCTCGAGGAGGTCGAGGCAGCGGAACTGTGGGCTGAGGTGACAAGTGCCGTGCGCGCCATGAAGGCCGCCTATCAACCCGGCGGCGTCAATGTCGGCATCAACCTGGGCAGGCCGGCGGGCGGCAGCGTCAGCGACCATCTGCACGTGCATGTGGTGCCGCGATGGGTTGGTGACGGCAACTTCATGACGGCGATTGCCAACACCCGCACGTTGCCCGAAGCGCTGGCCGACACCGCAGCCAGGCTGCGGGCCGCGTGGCCCGGGTAACCTGGCGACGCCATGAGCGACACTGAAGACCTCCGCGATTCGCTGCCCGACGATCTCAACGCCAGCGAGTATGTGGGGCCCTACCAATTCCCCGACAACAGTCGGCGTCGTCGACCGGCCTATCTGTACTTCGGCATCGCCATAGCATGTCTGCTGCTGTGGGTCTGGCGTCGAGGGCACGAGCCCGTGCTTGTCAATCGAGGGATGGTCTGGGCAGCAATCCTGCTTGGTGCCGTGGGCCTGTTGTCGTTCACCTCCGGGTGGAAGATGCACGTCGACGAGAAGCAAGCACTGGTGGCGGCGCAGAGCGCCGTTGGATTTGCGGTTGGGCATGCGTCGGCACAGCAGGTGTGGCGAGGCCTTCGCAGCAAGCCGACATGGCGAGTCCTGGTGTATTCAGCGGAGAGCCCGCCGCGGCAGCGTTCGCTGGTTCTGGTCGATGCCGTCGACGGCACAGTGGTCGAACACCTCACCGAGGACAACCCGGAAGACGACTGGGAAGACGACTAGCTGTCGACTAGCTGCCGTCACTCTCCGCTACTGCGGCGATGGCACGCAGGAGACGTCCAATGTCCAGAGCCGTGCTGCGGAGGGCAGTCAACGTAGCGTCGTCCCACTCATCGGCGGGGATCGCTTCGATAGCGTCGGCGATTGCCCCTGGCTCTGCAGCAGAATGCATCAACCGGGACGCGATGGCGATCTGCTCGTCGAGTTCGGCGGCGATGCCACCGGTGACGCTCGGTGAAGACTCGCCCACTGCCTCGCGAAGTCGACGGGGAACGGACCGCATGGTGACCGCCAGGTCGCTTGGGGAAGAACTGTTCATCGATACATCGTGACATCTGGTCGACGCGATGTCGACGCACAACATGCCGCGGCGGTTCGCCGGATAAGCTGGACTTCAATGTTCGACGGAAAGTTCCGTGTGCCTATCGACCGGGCGGTGAAGCCGATCGGCAACGTGCTCCGCAAGACGGGGCTCACCCCCGATCACCTCACCATCGTCGGGATCGTTGTCGCCGTCGGTGCCGCGGTGGCTATCGGGTTCGGCGAACTGCGGTTGGGACTGCTGCTCGTCATCTGCGCGGCCCTTCCAGATCTGTTCGACGGGGCGCTGGCAAAGGCATCCAATTCGTCCAGCCAGCGAGGCGCGTATTTTGACTCGGTCGTCGATCGTGTCACCGACGCCACCCTGTTCGGCGGTGTGGCGTGGTATCTGGCGTCGAACGACTCGCCACACATGTCGATTCTGCCCTTTGCCGTGATGGCGTTGAGCTCGGTGATCTCCTACCAGCGCGCAAAGGCCGAGTCGTTGGGGCTCGACGCCAAAGGCGGGCTGATGGAACGCGCCGAGCGGATCATTGCCTTGTGCATTGGCTTGCTGTTCCCCGTCCTGCTGATCCCGATGCTGTGGGTCATGCTCGTGCTGACGGCGATCACGGCGGGCCAGCGGTTCGTCAAGGTGTGGAAACAAGCCGCCGTCGCCCCGGTCACAGCGGCCCGGATCGAGATGCGCCGCAGCCGCCGGCAAACACGCCGTGTCGTGCGCACCGAGCGTCGGCACACTCGGATCTCCCGCCCAGGCCGCCGCACCTAAGCCGCGCCTGGTTGTGATCTGAGTCGTGGCCGAGAACGAGTTCGCTGACGTCCGCAAACGTCTGACCGACGCGGCGACGGTCAATACCTACCGGCTCGGTTCGTTGGCGGCGCGCCTGATGCCGGGTCCGATCGCGGCCGGTGCGGCAGCGTCGATCGGCTTTGGAGCGAGCTTCGCCAGCCCTGCGAAGCGGCGCATGGTCGAGCGGCACCTACAGCGGGTCAATCCGCGACTGCGCGGTACCGCGTTGCGGCTCGCGGTGCAGCAGGCGTTTGACTACTACGCGCGCTACTACGTCGAGAGCTTTCGGTTGCCATCCATGTCGAACTCGGCGGTGGCTCGACCGTTCACGATCGATGGATGGCAGCAGGTGCTCGACGGACTGGAGGAGGGTAACGGGGTGATCCTCGCGCTGCCGCACCTTGGCGGGTGGGAGTGGGCGGGTCGATGGATGACCGACCAGGGATTCAAGATGACCGTGGTAGTCGAAGCGCTTGATCCGCCAGAACTGTTCGACTGGTTTGTCGAACTGCGGCGAGAACTGGGCATGACTGTTGTGCCGACGGGTCCGAAGGCGGGCCCGGCGGTACTCAAAGCACTTCGAGCCAACGAGGCGGTGTGCCTGCTGTGCGATCGTGATCTCGACCACTCCGGCGTCGAGGTCGAGTTCTTCGGTGAACGCACCACGCTTCCCGCCGGACCGGCAACGCTCTCGATCCGAACCGGCGCACCACTGCTGCCGGTCGGCTGCTATTTCACTGCCAGGTACAACGGCCACCACACGCTGGTGCGCCCACCGGTACCGACCGTGCGGCGCGGTGGCCTTCGTGAAGACGTGGGCAGGGTGACGCAAGCCCTGGCGAGAGAGCTCGAGTTCCTGATCCGCCGAGCCCCAGAGCAATGGCATTTGTTCCAACCGAACTGGCCGAGCGACCCTGGATACAACGACTGAGGCATTCGGCAGGCCATCGACGTTCGTGACCTTGTGCTCTTGGTCTCGATGAGTCGGACAGGCGATAGTTGCGCTGTGAAGTCATTCCCGTTGTCGCACGTCGTCATCCACGGCCACGACGTTGGCTACAGGCGCGGTGGCGAGGGCGAAACCGTACTCCTCCTCCATGGCCTGGCCGGCAGCTCGCGCACGTGGCAGGCAGTGATGCCCGACCTGGCCCGCAGCCACGATGTGATCGCTCCGGATCTGCTGGGCCACGGCGAGTCGGCCAAGCCGATGGGGGATTACTCGCTTGGTGCCTTCGCGAGCGGACTGCGGGATTTGCTGGCCGCGCTCGATGTGCCGAGCGCGACGATTGTCGGCCAGTCGTTCGGTGGTGGAGTGGCGATGCAGTTGGCGTACCAGCACCCCGAACTGTGCGACCGCTTGGTGTTGGTGAGTAGCGGCGGGCTTGGCCGGGAGGTGAGCTGGCTGCTTCGGCTCCTCACGCTTCCCGGAGCCGAACAGCTGATGCCGCTGATGTTTCCCAGGGTTGTTGCCGATCGTGGTCTCGCCATCGGCCGCTTCCTTTCCCGCCGAGGTCTCCATGCGCCGCATGTCGCTGAGATGTGGCGCGCCTACGCCTCGCTCGCAGGTGCGGAGAATCGCAAGGCGTTCGTGCGTACGATCCGGGGTGTGATCGAACCTGGCGGGCAGACCGTCAGCGCCCTCGACCGGCTGTACCTCGCCGCTCACCTGCCGACCCTGATCATCTGGGGCGACCGCGACCCAATCATCCCAGTCCGACACGCGTATGCCGCTCACGAGGCGATACCAGGGAGCAGCCTCGCCATCCTCGAAGGGGTTGGTCACTTCCCGCATGTGGAGGCACCTGAACAGTTCGTTTCGAACCTGACCGACTTCCTCGATTCAACAGCCGCCGGGCCGACCCAGGGCGTTCGCCTCCACGATCTCCTGCAGTCACACCGGCGGACCGGTCTCGCTTCGTAGCGAGTCGGGTGCGGGGACGATGCTGCGGATGATCTCGTCGACATCCCCGCGAGCAGCCGATGCAGTTCATCTCTCAACGGCCGTCAAGGCTGGCGAGGTCTGTCATCCTCGCGCCCTGGGAGCGCGCGAGATCGGCAGATATTGCGCATTCGACTTCCATGTCAGCTCACGGAACGACAGTCGCCCTAGGAGCTGACACAGACGACGAAACACCGGCGCGTATCGACAATTTCGGGCGCAGCCTGGTTGTCAGCCTCGATCTCCCAGGAGTTTCAGCACGCCGTACCCGACGAGGAATCGCTACGGCGCCACATGTCCACTCGAGCAGAGTCCCCTGATGGTGGGG